>NZ_KV820808.1:157325-281391 GCF_001815515.1 Nosocomiicoccus sp. HMSC059G07 | reverse complement strand
TAGAATTTGAAAAAAAGGTTCGTCTACAATCTGAAACGAGCACTGTAAAAGTGCTCGTTTTATTTACAATTCGTAACAGTTACGTTATAATTATACGACTAAAAGCATGTTGGAGGTGTTGTCATGTCAACGCCCGTTTTCGAAATAAGAAATGTATCATACAAATATTATGAAAAAATGGAAACGACAGTGGCATTAAAAGACATAAATCTCAAAATAGAGCGTGGAGAATTTATGGCAATTGTTGGACCGAATGGTTCCGGTAAATCTACATTAATAAAACTAATTCTCGGTATTAAGAAGTTACAAGAAGGCGAGATTTTAATTAATGGTAAGCGAATGAATCGTAGAAATCGAGAAACAAAAATTGGTTATGTATCTCAAAAAGCGGCATCATTTGCTAAAGGGTTTCCTGCGACTGTAAAAGAAGTCGTATTAAGTGGTCTAACAAAAAAGCGTGGACTATTTAAAAAGTTTAACAAAGAAGATTTTAAAGCACTCGATGAAGTGTTAGATTTACTCGACATAGAAGATTTAAAAAATAAAAACATTGCGAGTCTTTCAGGAGGACAAACACAGCGCGTATTTATCGCTCGTGCTCTAATTAACAAACCAGAGATCCTAGTATTAGATGAACCTACAGAAGGCATCGACGCAAAAAATGTCTATAGTTTTTATGAGGTGTTAACACGATTAAAAGAAAGTGGAACGACGATTTTACTCGTCACACATGATATTGGCGTCGTCGTCGATCAAGCGGACACCGTTGCATGCTTAAATGAGCATCTACATTTCCACGGTTCAAAACAAGACTTCTTAAAACTTGATGAAGCGGAGTTATCAAAAGTATACGGGTTTCCGTTACAACTCGTAAATCACGATCATACGAGAAGTTGCTGTGAGGTGCCTTATGTTAATTGATGCGCTACAAAACTATGCATTTATGAGATACTCGTTTATTAGTGGTTTAATTGTAGGGTGTATCGCGCCACTTCTCGGAACATTTATCGTCGTTCGAAGACTGAGTTTAATTGCAGATGCACTCTCACATATTTCACTTGGTGGGATTACGCTCGGTGTGTATTTATCGAGCATACTCTCATTTACAATTAACCCACTCATTACTGCAACGCTATTTTCAATTATCGGTGCAGTAGGTATAGAAAAGATGAGAACTGTTTATAAACACTTTTCTGAAATATCGATACCAATAATTATGAGCCTTGGGATTGCATTATCTGTTATATTTTTATCACTAGCAAATGGTTTTAACCAAGACTTATTTGGCTACTTATTCGGAAGCATCAGTGCAGTAACTAAAAATGATTTATTTTTAATTAGCTGTATTGGAGTTATCGTCATTACGTTCGTTTACTTTTTATATAAAGAGATGTTTTTATTATCCTTTGATGAAGAGTATAGCGAAGTGATGAAAATTAGTGGATTTATACATTTTATTTTTATCGTACTCGTTGCGTTAGTTATTAGTGCATCTATGAGAATTGTCGGAACGCTACTCGTCAGTGCGATGATGACATTACCGGTCGCTGCCGCAATTCGAGTGACGTCAAGCTTTAAAGCACTTATTGCAGTGAGTATATTATTTGGTGAAATTTCGGTCATACTTGGACTCATATTAGGATTTTACTTAAATATCGCTCCTGGTGGTATGATCGTATTAGTTGCGATTTTTATATTATCTATGACATTTATCGTAAATCGATTAGGAGTGAAGATGAATGCCGAATAATGAAAAAGAAAGAATTAAAACAACCCTAAAAGATCATGGATTTAAACTAACAAAACAAAGATTATCTTTAATAGAAATATTACTGGAAGAAGATAGATACGTCACAGCGACATATGTCTATAATAAAATGTCAGAAATATACGACGGTATTAGTTACGATACAATATATAGAAATCTATATACGCTACATGAAATTGGCGTAGTAGAGGAGACGACATTAGACGGTGAGATGCAGTATATGATCGCTTGTAGCGATCACCATCATCACCACTTTATATGCGACAATTGTGGCATGGTAAAAGTCATCCATTACTGTCCAGTAGATGAATGGCAAAAAGAAATACCAGGCGCTAAAATAAAAGGACATAAAATAGAGCTATACGGTTTATGTTCGAGTTGTCAAAATGATTAAAAAATCACCCCTAAAGTTAGAAATAAAATCTAATTTTAGGGGTGTTGTCATTTAATGCTTATTTATTTTCATTTGCAAGTTCTTTTTTACGTTGTCTTTCTTTTTCGTAATGTGCTTCAGCTAAAATGTCGATTTCTTTTTTAAGTTCCTCGACCATCGTTTCTTCAGGTACTTTTCGCACTGTTTTTCCGTGCATAAATAGTAATCCTTCTCCGCGCGCCCCTGCAATTCCAATGTCCGCTTCACGTGCTTCTCCTGGACCGTTTACTGCACATCCAAGAACGGCTACTTTTATCGGTGCTTTAATATTTGAAATGTATTCTTCGACTTCATTTGCGATCGCAATTAAGTCGATTTCAATACGTCCACATGTCGGACACGCGATAAGTGTTGCTGCGTTTGAAGCGAGTCCAAATGTTTTTAATAATTCTTTTTGAACTTTTACTTCTTCAACAGGATCTGCGGATAATGAGATTCTCATCGTATTACCAATTCCTTTATTGATGAGCACCCCAAGCCCTGCAGCACTTTTAACTGTCCCAGCAAATAACGTACCACTTTCAGTGATACCGATATGAAGCGGGTAGTCGAATGCTTTAGATGCTTTCTCGTACGCTTCGATTGCTAAATGAACGTCAGAAGCTTTCATAGATACGATAATATCGTGGAAATCTAAGTCTTCTAATATTTTAATATGGTGTAACGCACTTTCTAACATTCCGTCAGCTGTCGGATAACCATATTTTTCGATAATGTGACGCTCTAAGCTTCCTGCGTTTACACCGATACGAATCGGTATCCCTTTTTCTTTACACGCATTAACAACCGCTTCAACGCGTTCACGTTTACCGATGTTACCCGGATTGATACGAATTTTATCTGCACCGCCTTCAATAGCGAGTAGTGCAAGTCTATAGTCGAAGTGAATATCGACGACTAATGGTATGTTAATTTGTTTTTTAATTTCTTTAATTGCTAGCGCATCTTCTTCACGTGGACAAGCGACGCGCACGATTTGACAACCTGCTTCTTCTAAACGTTTAATTTCAGCGACTGTCGCCTCAACGTCATGGGTTTTCGTCGTTGTCATACTTTGAATGATAATCTCGTCTGAGCCACCAATCACTAGATCGCCAACTCGTACAGGACGAGTGTTTTTACGATGTGTAATTTCTGACATTTAATATATCTCCTTGAAACAATGTGATTTATTTTTTTGTATGTTCAATTATACAACAAATCTATTATATTGTAATGATGAACAAACTATTTTATCGTCTGCTTCTTTTTGAATACGGGTAGTTTCTTGTCGTAATATATTAAGAAGATTAATACGATAATATATATGAACCAAAGTTCTTTACCCGTTATCAGTTTTAAAATTGTAAAGAGTATCGTCGGAATGACGAAACTATAAGAAATGATTTTAAACCAGTTCATATAATCCGTACGTTTATTTCTCATTGATGCAATTTTATTTAATATAAATGATAGTAGTAATAATAATGTAAATGAAAATGCAGCCATCACTATAATTTGTATGATTGAATACACTGCAAAAAAGAATCCAGTACTCTTCGTATGTGTATCAATATATTGCTTTAACTCGTTTTCGTTATTAAGTTTATTAAAACTTGAGTAAGGTAAATAATCTTCAGTCATATTATGAATTTGAATGCCTTGATGTTGAAATATTATAAAGGCATCTTCTAATGGTAAAGACTCTTCTGTAAAGACAATTCGACCTTTAGAGGTAGTTAAGGTTTTTTCATCTCCAACGTAATAGCCATCTTTAATTTCAAAATGAGGAATTTCGTCTTTTACTTCGCTTAGAGCATTTGCAAATTGATTTGTATTAAAAAAAGATAACATATAAGGGACTGAAAGAAGTATACCTATAATTAATATGTTTAATAACAGATACTTAAAGGGTACAGTTCTAAATAGAGGATACTTTTCAAACTTCAGTAGTCGTTTGAAATATTTTAAATAATCCATGAATTCAACACATCCAAGTTCTATTTTAGTCAGACATTTGACTGATTTACTGATAGGTAGAAACTAATACCTTTTATTGTAGCACTTAATTTGGTATATTTGGGATGTAAACATCATTAGGAGGAGATTTTAGTTATGGCATTTGAACTACCTGAGTTAGACTATGCATATGATGCGTTAGAGCCTACAATTGACAAAGAAACTATGGAGATTCACTACTCTAGACATCATAACACTTACGTAACAAACTTAAACAACGCAGTTGAAGGTACAGAATTCGAAAACAAATCTTTAGAAGAATTAGTAAAAGATATCGATTCATTACCTGAAGATATTCGTACTGCTGTAAGAAACAACGGTGGTGGACACTACAACCACTCATTATTCTGGCAATTATTAACTCCAGAACAAAAAGACGTACCAGCTGAACTTAAAGAAGCTATCGAAGATAAATTCGGTTCTTTAGATTCATTCAAAGAGAAATTTGAAGCTGCAGCTGCAGGTCGTTTTGGATCTGGTTGGGCATGGTTAGTTGTTGGGAATGATGGTTTAGAAATTATTTCTACTCCTAACCAAGATAACCCATTAATGGAAGATAAAACACCTGTGTTTGGTGTGGATGTATGGGAGCATGCGTACTACCTTAAATACCAAAACAAACGTCCAGAGTACTTAGGTGCAATTTGGAACGTTGTAAACTGGGAAAAAGTCAACGAGTTATACCAAGAAGCTAAATAATAACTTCCTTTCAAGCCATGAGTTTAAAAACTCATGGCTTTTTTTAATGATTATCGTGATAATATGTTAAAATAGAATGTGAATTTTTACGAAAGAAAGTTAGGTTGAAGCGTGTGAGACGTGTTAGGAAAAAAAGCTCTGAAGCGATTAAATATCAGTTATTTAAGTCGAGAGCAAATACTTTAGTATTTATTGTTTTTATATCATTTATAATTTTAATTCTTCGCCTCGGACAGTTACAAGTCATTCAGGGTGAGTCTTACCACGAACGCGTTGAAAACGCACAATACGTTAAGATCAATCAAAACGTACCACGTGGTGAGATTTATGATCGAAACGGTAACGTACTCGTTAAAAATAAATCCGAACGTGCAATTTTCTTTACGAGACATCGCAACATGTCTAATAGTGAAATTATGGAACTAGCCAATAAGCTATCTAATTATTTGGAGATGGATGAAGAAAATTTAACGTTACGTGATAAGCAAGACTATGCATTAAACAATTATTTTGATGAGTTACTAAAAGAAATGCCTAATGAGGCAACATTACTTGATGATGGTAATATATCTAGAAATGATTTTAATGAAGCGGTATATGAGAACATTAGTAATGAATATTTAGACTCATTACTTACTGAAGAAGATAAAAACATCATATCTATATATACGAGAATGATCGTCGCAACAGAATTAGATCCCGTTACTATTAAAGGAAGTAACGTCACAGAAAAAGAGTTCGCTACAATTAATGAAGATCTCGATAAGTTAGAAGGAATTACAACTGGAATGGACTGGAAAAGAGAATATCCTTATGGTTCAACACTACGTACAATTCTTGGAGACGTGAGTTCACCGAAAGAAGGACTACCTAAAGAACTCTCTGATTATTATAAATCACTTGGATACTCTCAAAACGACCGTGTCGGTAAATCATATTTAGAGTTTCAATATGAGGATATTTTACGTGGTGAAAAAGAAGAGGTTAAATATTCAACAGATCGAGCAGGTCGTATTATCAATCAAGAAGTTGTAAAAGATGGTAAACCTGGTAACGATTTATATTTAACAATCGATATCAAATTACAGCAAGAACTAGAAAAAATTGCAGAGCATCATTTAAAAGAAATGCGTAATTTAGCAGAAGCTGCAAAACAACGTGCGGATTTAAATGGCGATATCGAATGGGACATTCGACCAGAGTTTTTAGATACTGTGACTCTTGTCGTACAAGATCCATATAATGGTGATATTTTAGCGATGGTTGGTAAACATATTAATAAAGACGGAGATATTGAAGATTTTGATTATGGTACATTTGCTGTGAGTTATGTACCAGGTTCATCCGTTAAAATTGGTACGGTTGTTACAGGTTATCAAAACGATGTTCTACAACCTGGAGAATCACAAGTCGATGAACCACTCGTATTTGCAGATGGTACGAACAAATCTTCATTCTTTAACCGTGACAATAGTTACAACGTAGACGATCAACACGCTTTAATGGTATCTTCGAACGTTTACATGATTAAAATCGCACTTCGTTTACTCGGCTTAGAATACGATCGTAATATGCCACTGCCAAGTGATATTTCTAACGATGCATATAAACTAAGAAATGGGTTAAATCAATTTGGACTTGGTGTGTCAACAGGTATTGACTTACCTAATGAAGAGACAGGTATTTCTCCACCACTAACTAATAACCCTGGGAACTATTTAGACTTAGCGATTGGACAATATGACACGTACTCTACACTACAGCTTTCACAATATATTTCTACAGTTGCGAACGGTGGTAATAGAATGCAATCACACCTTGCAAAAGAAATTAGAGAGCATAATCCAAATGAACCAGGAAAAGTAATACGCTCGTTCAATGGTAATGTTTTAAATACTGTCATGATGACTGACGCTGAAAAAGAACAAATTTCTAAAGGGTTATATGATGTATTTAATACCCATCATCAATCGACGGATAGATACGGAACAGGATGGGATGCGTATCATGAATTAGAACCAAAAGCTGCTGGTAAAACAGGAACTGCAGAAGCGTATCGTGAAGGAGTTTCAGTTTTAAACCAAACGTATATCGGATATGCACCATATGACAATCCAGATATGGCATTCTCTATTATATGGCCAACGACACCGATGACGATTCCATTCTTCCCAGCCCAATATATGGGAAGAGATGTTATCCAAAAATATTATGAGCTTGAATATGGTGCGCCTAAAAAAGATTACTACAAATATAATTTAGATGAATTTTACAGACGAATTAAAGCAGGCACGTATGATAGTTAGACTACTGAAAATTTTCAGTAGTCTTTTTTGATTTTACATATTCTTTACAATACGTTTATTTAAAATTTAAAAACGACCTGTACTATGTAATCATAATCAAAACCATTTGGAGGAATTAAATTGAAAAAGCAAACTTTAAGCGTAGCAATGATGTTAGTTCTAGGAGGTACACTTGCAGCATGTAATAATGATGCTGAAAATGATGACAACAATGCATCAAATGAAACAAGCACAGAAACGAACGAAGAAAAATCTTCAGTCACTGAACAAGCGATTGTTGGTGACGGTTCAAGCACAGTGTTCCCTATCTTAGAAATCGTCAATGAAGACTACAATGCTGAATACGGAAGTGCAGCAGAAATTGGAGTATCTGGTACAGGTGCTGGGTTTGACAGATTTATCGCAGGTGAAACAGATTTCCAAAACGCTTCACGTCCAATTAAAGATGAAGAAAAACAAGCGTTAGAAGACGCAGGTATTGAATACACTGAATTAGAAGTCGCGATCGACGGTTTAACTGTAGCAGTTAACAAAGACAACGATTTTGTAAAAGACTTAACATTTGAAGAGTTATACAAAATCTACTCAGGTCAAGCTGAAACATGGGCGGATGTTCGTAGTGACTTCCCAGATGAAAAAATTGTTGTATATGGTCCAGACCAATCTCACGGAACACATGACTTCTTTAAAGAAGAAGTAATGGATGATGAAGACATTCAAGGTGAGTTAATCCAAGATACAAACCAAGTAGTAAACGCAGTTACATCTGATAAAAATGCAATTGGTTTCTTCGGATATAACTTCTACTTAAACAACAAAGATAAGTTACAAGCAGTAGCGATCCAAGGTGAAGATAGCACAGAAGCTGTTGAACCAACAGAAGAAAACGTTAAGAGTTATAAATATCCACTTTCAAGAGCATTATACGTGTATGTTGCGGATGAGAAAGTGAAAGAAAACGAATCGTTAAGTCAATTCATTGAATTTTTATTAGATAATGCATCAGTAGCTGCTGAAGATTCTGGTTACGTAGCATTAGACGAAGAGAAGCTTAATGAGCAAAAGGATAAGTTCAAAGAGATTATTGGGAACTAATTAAGTAGGGATTTATATGAAGGATTTAAGTATACAACAACAAATAGAACGAAAAAAACGTTCAAAAACTCTTGAGAAAGCAGTACCTATCGTACTGTTTTCTATTACTATTGTTTCAGTATTAACAACAATAGGTATTTTATATACATTAATTTCTGAAACATTCCACTTTTTAAGAGAAGTATCAATTGTGGAATTTTTAACGAGTAAAACATGGAACGCTTTTAGTAGCACGCCAACATTCGGTATATTCCCATTAGTCTTAGGAACGTTAAAAATAGTTGTTATTGCGACATTGTTTGCTGTTCCAACAGGTGTATTTTCAGCAATTTATTTATCTGAATACGCACCAAAATCAGTGCGTAAAGTATTAAAGCCAACATTAGAAGTGTTAGCTGGGATTCCAACAGTTGTATATGGAGCATTTGCGATCACAGTGGTCACACCGGTGTTACAATCTATTTTTTCATCGATGGGCCACTTTAATGCAATTAGTCCGGGACTTGTTGTTGGAATTATGATTTTACCAATGATTACAAGTTTAACTGATGACGCGATTACGAGTGTACCTGATGCAGTTAGAGAAGGGTCTTATGGACTCGGTGCAACGCAGTTAGAAACTGTTTTTAAAGTAGTCTTACCGGCTGCTTTATCAGGGATTTTAGCGTCAATCGTACTTGCAACAAGTCGAGCTATCGGTGAGACGATGATCGTTTCAATTGCAGCTGGGTCAACACCTAATAGCAGTTTCAACTTATTTGAGTCACTTCAAACGATGACAGGGTTTATCGTACAAGTGACGTCTGGTGATGCAGCATTCGGTTCTCAAGTGTATTACAGTTTATATGCTGTTGGTATCACGCTATTTATATTTACTTTAATTATGAACGTATTAGCGATGTGGATTGCAAAAAGATTTAGGGAGGAATACTAATGGCTATGGATGAAGCAGTATTAGTCAAAAGACAATCAAAGCGTCGAATGCTGAATTCTATTATGAGCAAAGTATTCTTCTTATCAACGATGATCGGTATTGTTGTGTTAATTATTCTTTTAGCATCGATTTTAAAACAAGGTGTCGGTGCGTTATCTATTGATTTCTTTACTAACTTTAGTTCAAGTCGACCAGAAAGAGCAGGAATTAAGGGTGCCTTAATTGGTACTTTATGGTTAATGGCTCTAACAACACCTATAGCAGTTATATTATCTGTCGGAACAGCTATTTATTTAGAAGAATATGCGCCGAAAAACAAACTCACTCACTTTATCGAAGTGAATATTTCGAACTTAGCCGGAGTACCATCTGTCGTATTTGGTTTACTTGGTTTAACAATATTTGTAAGACAATTTGGCTTAGGGAATTCAGTTCTCGCTGCGAGTTTAACGTTAGCGCTAATGATAATGCCGGTAATTATCGTATCGAGTAAAGAAGCATTACGTAGTGTGCCAAATTCTATTCGAGAAGGTTCAATCGGACTTGGTGCATCTAAATGGCAAACGATTTATAGAATCGTTTTACCTGCAGCAGTACCTGGTATTATAACGGGTATTATACTAGCGGTATCTCGTGCAATAGGTGAAACAGCGCCACTCGTTGTAATTGGAATTCCAGTTGCATTATTAGCGACTCCAAAAAGTGTTTTTGATTCATTCCAAGCACTTCCAATGCAAATATATAACTGGGTAAAAATGCCACAAGAAGCGTTTGTTAGTTTAACATCAGCTGGAATTATCGTATTACTCGCGATGTTATTACTCATGAACCTTGTCGCAGTACTCATAAGAAATAAATATTCAAAAAGATTTTAGGTGAAATAAGATGGAAGTAAAAGTAAAAGAAGACAATAAAGTAAAAGATATATTAACTCAAGATCAAACTTTAGATAAAACTTCTGGTAAAGAAGTATTTATGACAAATAATTTAAATCTTTGGTACGGAGACACGCATGCATTAAAAGATGTAAACTTAGCATTTAACGAAAAAGAAATTAGTGCGATTATCGGACCATCTGGTTGTGGTAAATCGACTTTCATTAAGACGTTAAACCGAATGGTCGAGCTCGTTCCTAACGTTAGAATTGAAGGAGATATTTTATATAGAGAACAAGATATTTTAAATAAAAAAATGTCTCTTGAATCGTTAAGAACAAAAGTTGGAATGGTGTTCCAAAAGCCGAACCCATTCCCAAAATCTATCTATGAGAATATCGTGTACGGTCCAAGAGTACATGGTATTAAAGATAAAAAGACACTCGATGAAATCGTTGAGAGAAGTTTAAAACAAGCAGCACTTTGGGACGAAGTAAAAGATCGTCTTAAAGATAATGCATATGGTCTATCAGGCGGACAGCAACAACGTTTATGTATTGCTAGAACACTCGCGATTGAACCAGATGTTATATTAATGGACGAACCGACAAGTGCACTAGATCCAATCTCTACAATTAAAATCGAAGATTTAATGCAAGAGTTAAAAGAAAAATATTCGATTATTATCGTGACACACAACATGCAACAAGCAGCTCGTGTTTCAGATAAAACGGCATTTTTCTATAACGGATCGGTAATCGAATATGATGATACTAAAGTCATCTTTGAAAACCCTCGTGATCAACGTACAGAAGATTATGTAACAGGTAGGTTTGGATAATGAAGCCGAGACAAAATTTTATTAATAATTTAGATGAAGTCACTTCATATGTTTTTAGATTATCAAACGAAGTAGAAAAAAGAATTGATAAACTCATTCACTGTATAGAACATAGAAATGTAGATGCGCTAAAAGATATTTCTAAAGAAGATATTGTTGTCAATGACTTAGAGCTTCTAATTAATGAAAAGATTATATCTTTAATTACATTAGAAGCACCAGTTGCCTCTGATTTAAGAATGTTAATCTCTTATATTAAAATCGCAGAAGATTTAGAGCGAGTGGCAGATAACGTTGTAAATATTGCAAACGTAAGTGCTGAATATAATATCGGTTCAGAAGAAATTATCAACAAATTTAAGTCGATGTTACAGCTGTCAAAACTCATGCTTTCAGATGCGACCGTTGCCATGGAAACAAAAGATTTAGCTTTAATTAAAGAACTATTATCTAGAGACGAAGATATCGATATGCTTTATATCGATACGACGTCAGAAGCAATCGAAAAAATTGAAGATAAAGTCATTATGAGTCAAGTTGTGTTAATCGCTAAATATATTGAACGTATCGGTGATCACTTAGAAAATATAAGTGAACATCTATACTATTACTTGACTGGTAGACAGTATCAATAAAACCACTTTATAAAAGTGGTTTTTTTATTTAAACTATTATAATAATATCTGTTAAAATGGAGAGAGAAAGGATGTCTCCATGAGTAAAAAAGAACTACGTCACGAGATGATTGTAAAGTTAAAGTCACTTAATCCAACGGATAAAAGACAAAAAGAACAGAATATATATCAATCTTTAAAGAAATTTATACACGAACACAGTATAAACTCTGTTGGGATTGTTTTATCGATGCCACATGAAATTGATACGCTTCCGATTATTGAATACTTAAACGATAATAATATTGCTGTATATGGTCCAAAATCGAACTATAAAACAAAAGAAATGGACTTTTATAGAGTGAATAGTGCTGATGAAATTTTCAAAGATGAAAAAGGGATTTTTATACCAACATCAAACGAATTAAATAACGACGTCGATTTACTAGTCGTCCCAGGAGTTATATTTAATGATAAAGGTTATCGTACGGGCTATGGTGGTGGCTTTTACGATAGATTTTTAAAGGGTTATCAAGGAAAAACTGTGTCAATTTTATTCGATGAACAGTTCGGTGAGGTGATCGTTGAATCACACGACATGCCTGTCGATTATTTAATCACGCCGACAAAAAATATTAACGCAAGAGAGAATAGACTATGATTAACAAATGGCAAGCAGCGTATGAAATTGTACGTTATACAAAATATGTATTTTCACGTTATGACGAAGTTGCAGACACGATTTGGTTAAAAAACAGAAAAAATCGTTCACTAATGATTTTAGTTGATGGTCAATTTGAGGATGAAGAAATTGAAACTACAACTAAAATATTATATGACAATAAAGCGAATATCGATGCAGCTGTCGATTTTAATGTAAGTAAAATATATGTCCACTATATCGATTGTGAACCATTTAAACGTCAATTTAAGTCTAAAGCTCTAAAAGTTATTCACACAGGTACGGATAGTATTGCAAATGTCATATTAAATCCATTCTATAAAATAGATACGAAATATAAAAAATCTAAACCGCTAGATTGGTATAAGAAGCGTGTTTTATCAAGTAACCCGCTTGAAACGTATCTAATTAAATTTACACCGATGACGTTGATACTTATAATGATCAACACACTCATCTTTTTAACGAATTTATTTTATATTCATATACGTGATTCAGTCCACATCACGAACAACTTAGGTTTAACACATCACGGAGTCAATCAAGATACGGAGTTTTATCGACTCATTTCGAGTGCGTTTTTACATGCAGATGTCGAACACTTTTTATTTAATATATTTGCGATATACGTCCTAGGTAAATTTGTTGAATCGATATACGGCTCTACGAAAATGCTTATAACTTATGTTTTAACAGCAATCGTAGCAAATATTGTTTCTCTTGTGTTTATTACAAATGCACTTTCTCTAGGTGCAAGCGGGGCAACTTACGGTATGATGGGGCTACTCGTTATACATCTACTTGTTTATAAAAAAGTTCAAAAGAAACTCATATTTCAAGTACTCGCTGCCTTTGTTGTCATTGGTATTTTAACGAGCTTCTTTAGTAACATCAATCACTATGCGCATGCAGGTGGGTTTATATATGGGCTTATATTAGGTGTTATTTATAACTTTAAAAAAGTAGATTTCAAAATTGCTATCGGAGCATTTATCTTAATGATTGTTTTACCGGTGTCTATGTGGATGATCCAACGAGATCATGTATCATATCAACCGTATGATGAGGAAGCACTCCGTTATTTTTATGAAAAGGATTACACTCATGCTCTCGAAAAAGTGAACGAAACATTTAAATATGGAAACGAGACGAGTATGAGTTATTATATACTCGGTAAACTTTATGAAGTTGCAGGGGATGATGCAGCCGCTGAGGAAAACTTTAATGTCGCTTTTGAGCTCGATCCAAAGAATGAGTATGTATTAAAACGTAAATTGTTAGAATTACGTAAAAACCAAGACTTTGAAGCGATGGCAAAACTTAGTGAGGATGTTAATGTAAATAAAGTAAAAGATGAAGAACTTTCAGTCATACTTGAAGAATTAAGTTTTAGAGGATATTAAAAAGCTCGCGAATATTCGCGAGCTTTTGTTTTAAAGGTCTGGATAACCAAATGTAAAGATTGTTGCGAGTGAGAAGAATCCGAATGTTGCGATTCCTGCGATACTAAAGATAATACCTAGAATGTTTTTAGATCTTACCGCGTTTATTAATGCGTATACACTTAAAACTGCAATAAGTAACATTAATAGTGACATCGTGTTTACACCAATGTGAATCGATGTACCACCAATTTTAAACAGTTCACCTGTATTAATAAAAGGCATTTTTAATCCCCCAATACTTTTAACATTACGTTAACTCTATTGTATAATTGATACATGTAAATGTCTAGACTATTTTGAGGTGACACTATGGAAATCATTACATTACCACTTGGAGCGTTAAATACAAATTGCTATATTGTTTATAATGAGAAGAAAGATTGTTTGATTTTTGACCCAGCAGATAATAGTGATGAAATTATTCGTACAGTTGAGGAACACGACCTAACCGTCAAAGGAATTTTACTTACTCATTCACATTATGATCATATCGGTGCGTTAGAGGAAGTATCAAAACACTTTAATTTGCCTGTATATATGAGTGAACAAGAGTCAGACTGGTTACTTGATCCGACTAAAAACGGTTCGATTCGTTTTATCGAAGTGATTACTGCTGACGTTGAGAGAGTTTATGTTGGTGAAGGGGAGCTTTCAATTGGAGAATTTGACTTAAAAATACTTCATACGCCAGGTCATTCTCCAGGGAGTTTGAGTTATATATTTGAAGACGATATGTTTATTATTTCTGGAGATGTGCTCTTTAACAAAGGTGTTGGCCGTACAGATTTATATGGTGGTAACACAGAAGCGGTTATGCATTCAATTAAAGAGAAGTTATTTAATTTAAATTTAGAGTATGACGTCTATCCTGGTCACGGTATGCCAACGACATTGCTCGAAGAAAAATACGAAAATCCTAACATAATATGGTAAATAAAAAAAGAGAGTTCAGACAAACGTCTGAACTCTCTTTTATTTTTTTACTGGTTACCAAATGCTGGTTCCATAAGGAAAGTTGAATAGTAAGTAAATCCAACAAAGAATAGCATGAGGTAAGCTGCGAATACATACATATACATTCTTTCAGTCAGTTTCATATATCCAAGTAATATAAAGAAACCAGTTTGACCGATGAAGAAAAACGCCATTTCTGTCATATCACCGACATAGAATAAAATCGCAAAGATTGCTGTCCAAAAACCGAGCGTTTTAAATACTTTATCCATCGTAATCCTCCCACCAAACCATAATCTATTAACTTAATTATAATCAACTCTAATCGATAAGTAAATACCAAATCAGGAATTGTAAATTCTTAAAACTTTTAAAAATAAAAAAAGATAAAACCGACTTTTTGAGCATATGTGTATAGGAGGGATGAAATGGAGAATCTTTTACACCATTTATTAAAACAAAGTATATCTGATTCTTATACAGATATACATATTACATTAGAACACTCACACGGTTTAATTAAAATAAGACAATTTGGCAAAATGAAAAATTTCGCTTGTTGTAATACGCATACGTACAAACAGTTCGTTAATTATTTAAAATTTATTGCTGAACTCGATACGAATGAACATAGAGTCCCCCAAAGTGGCCGAATTGAAAAAGATGTAGATGACGTAACTGTGAATATTAGAATTTCAACGTTGCCTACCTCTTTAATGAATGAGATCGTCGTGATTCGAATTTTAAATAGTGCAAAAGACATCCCTTCTGAAAAGTTATTTAGGAGGCCTGATGAATATAGTCATTTAAAGGAATTGTGTCTGAAAAAAGATGGATTAGTACTATTTACTGGACCAACTGGATCTGGTAAATCGACTGTGATGTTTCGATTGTTAAATGATATTAGAAACGTTGGTGACAAACAAATTATTACGATTGAGGATCCAATCGAATTTGATTTACCAAACATTATACAAGTTGAAATTAATGAAAAAGCAAAACTAGACTACGCACCGATTCTAAGGGGAGTAATGCGCTGCGACCCTGATGTTATTATGTTCGGTGAAATTAGAGATTCAACAATTGCGACAGAACTAGTTAAAGCGAGTCTTTCGGGTCATTTAGTTTATTCAACGTTTCATAGTAATAGTGCATATAGTGCGATACTTCGACTTAAAGAATACGGAATTTACAATGAAGAGCTTGCTGAATCGATACAAGCAATTGTAAATCAGAGAATTATTCATAATAAAAAACAATCTTTTATTCTATATGAATATATTACAAAAAACGATATTAAAAAGATATTGAGTGGTGAATCGATACGTTATGACACGATACAAGATAAACTTAAACAATTATATGAAAACAACTTGATAGAGGCGAATACGTATGAAGCATATAAAGCGTTTGAAAAATAAATTAAAACAGTACGATGCAGAATTTCTTAAAAAGCTCGCGCATCTATTAAGTAATGGTTTTACTCAAAAACAAGCATTAATTTTTTTAGTAGAACAATATGAAGTTCTAAATATCAAAGATAAAACAAAGCTGTTAGAGCTCA
This sequence comes from Nosocomiicoccus sp. HMSC059G07, assembly GCF_001815515.1. Classification (NCBI taxonomy): domain Bacteria; kingdom Bacillati; phylum Bacillota; class Bacilli; order Caryophanales; family Staphylococcaceae; genus Nosocomiicoccus; species Nosocomiicoccus sp. HMSC059G07. The sequence continues at coordinate 265,183 of NZ_KV820808.1, read as the reverse complement.
TACGAGATGGTAAAAATTTAGAAGAAATACTCACATATATTGGTTATAGCCCTGCAATACTTGCTCAAATTAGATTTTCTGCTGTACACGGTGATTTAATTAATATTTTAGAATCGTGTTACTCATATATCACCAAGCGTAGACAAACGATTAAAAATTTAATGAAGTCACTTCAATATCCGATTATTTTAATCTCTATATTTATAGTGATTTTAATCGTATTAAATTACACTGTTATTCCACAGTTCAATACACTATACGAAGCGATGGGTACACATAAAAGTAATTTGATGACAATACTTACATTCATGCTGAACGTATTACCGAAAATCGTACTCGTTATCATATCAATTGCTATGATTTTTCTAATATATATATCAATCATATTGAGGTCTAATAATATAGAGTTAAAACAATCTCACTTATTAAAACTACCAATTATTAGCACTTACTATAAATATAATGTGACGTACAAGTTCTCAAGAGAATTAGGGCTCATGCTAAGTAACGGCATTGAATCAAAAGAAATTGTAAATATATTAAAAAATCAAAACTTGGATAATGAATTAAAGTATTTAGGACAAACTATAGAGAAGTTATTATTGTCAGGTTTTTCGATGAGTGAAGCGGTTAAACAAATTCCACTCATCGATCAACGTATAATCCCATTCATTCAGCACGGAGAATATAATTCAAACGTCGGTAAAGAATTAAGTCTATATAGTGAATATGTCCTAGAAGGAATTATTTTTAAACTTGAAAAATTAACAAAGCGTATTCAACCGATCATATTCGTCATACTCGGTTTACTCGTTATTTGTCTATATCTCGTTATTGTATTACCTGTATTTCAAATGATGTCTGACTTAAATTAGGAGGAAAACAATGAAATTTAATATTAAAAAACTAATTCAAAAAAGTAAACAATCAGAAGGATTTACGTTAATAGAAATGTTACTCGTACTACTCGTCATCTCCGTGCTTATCATCTTAATTATCCCAAATATTGCAGCACAATCTAAAAACGTTCAAAACACTGGCTGTGACGCGCAAGTTAAGATGGTTCAAAGCCAGATTGAGGCATATACGTTAAATGAAGGTGAAACACCAACTAACATTAACCAATTAGTGCCAAATTACTTAACAGATAAGCAAACATCATGTGCCAATGGAACAGGGATCACAATTGTTAATGGACAAGCTACAAAAGAATGATGGATTTACGATGATTGAAATGATACTTACATTATTTATTGTAAGTATCATTTTATTATCTACAATTACCTACATCCCAAGATATAACGAAAACAATTATGAAGATGAACTAAAAAATATAGAATACATATTTCAAAACGCCCAAATTAGAGCTCGTACGTATGATACATATCAACACGTTATTATCTATCATTCGACGAATGAAATTGTTCTGAAAGACTATAAACAATATTATGAAAAAAGGTATCAGCTTACATCTTGTTTTATCGTTGAAGGTGGATTAGAAGACGTCATTTACTATCCAACAGGAAATACATCAAAATTTGGCACGATGATATTAAATTGCGATGACGATGTTATTAAGATAATATTTCAAATTCAAAAGGGGAGGTATCGTATTGAAAGATGATGGTTTTTTATTAATCGATAGTGTCATCTCGTTGAAAATTATGCTTATAATTACGACGATTTTAGTGCCAACAATCATTCATTTAAACCATGTAGACAAACAAGCAGATAATAAACTTGAAATGTTAAGGAGTCTTTATATAGAGATACAAAATAGTGAGGATCAAGATGATTTCTTAAAAAGTGAACGTTATTTTATAAGAGGTGATGAAATTTGTGAAGCGTCTGCAAATAGATGCATTAAAATTAAATGAAGGTTTTACATATATTGAAATGTTACTGAGTCTATTTGTTCTATCTATGATCTTATTTATAACTATTCCAACGATACGACTATTTGGTTCGATTGAATTAAATGAACAGAGTTTTGATATCGATGTTTTTATAGAAGACATTTTTGAAGTAGAAACAAATAAGAAAGATATTGTAATTACAAAAAACAGCCTTACTTTTGATAATGAACACGGAACGATTACGTATCGACTATCTAATAATCGTATTGTCAAATCGATAGACAAAAAAGGCTTTATTCCTTTGATGACGAACGTCCTTGAATTCAACGTTACAGAAGATAAACATCATGTATATATTATGATTGAAGAAGGCGATGAAACATATGAAATGTATATTAAAAAATGATGGATTTATAAGTGTCACATCGTTAATCATATTAGGTTTTATAACAAATGTTTTCTACACATATTATATGCGCTTATATATGATCATTGAGATTAAAATGAATCTTATTTATTATTATGAAAGTAAGGTTAAATTGTTTTTAGGAGCATAGCTATGATATTAATAGGATTTATGGGTGTTGGTAAAACAACTGCTGGTCAAAAGTTAAGTGAGATAACACAAAAGGAATTTATAGACTTAGACGTATATATAGAAAACAAGCATCAAAAAATATCTGACATATTTAAAAATTACGGTGAAAGTGTATTTCGGAAATACGAATATGACGCACTAAAAGAATGTTTAGATGTAGACATACTATCTACTGGTGGTGGGATTGTAGAATATGAACCGTCTCTCAATCTTTTAAAAGAATCTACTCAACTAGTGATCTATATCGATGCACCGTTCGAGGAAATATATAAACGTATTAAAAATGATAGCAGTAGACCCAATGCATTAAGATCATATGAAGAATTACAAGATTTATATGAAAAACGTAGACCTCTATATAAGAGCATTGCTGATATTACGATAAGGAACGAAACGACGGTAGATGAATTAATTCACAAACTTTTAATCGTTGAATAATTGAGTTAACAGTATTTAAGTTGCAATTTGTGAATATAGTATATATAATGAATTCGGATACAAAATCATTGAAAATTGATGTTTTCGGTTGAACGATGTCGGAGAGAACGTATAATTACGTCGCCGAAGGAGCAAGCCTTTTTAGGTGAATCTCTCAGGCAAAAGGACGATATCGTGACGAATCCTGAAGATATTTCAACAGGGCACTTTTTAATTAAAGTGTCCTTTTTTTTATAAAAAAGGGGGATATTATGAGTGAATTAAAGAAAACACCACTTAATGATTATTATCGTGAAGTTGGTGCAAAACTTGTAGATTTTGGCGGCTGGGAAATGCCTGTTCAATTTACGAGTATTATTGATGAACATAACGCTGTACGCGAAGACGTTGGTATTTTTGATGTCTCTCATATGGGAGAATTCAAAGTTACAGGTAGTGAAGCAGTTGACTTTTTAAACTACGCATTAACAAATGACGTATCTAAATTAAAAGTTAATCGTGCGCAGTATACGACAATTTGTAACGAAGACGGTGGAGTAATTGATGATTTATTAATTTATCGTCTAGATGACAATACGTTCTTCTTAGTTCCGAATGCTGGAAACAAAGACACAGATTATGAATGGTTAACTAAGATTGATGGCTATGACGTAGAAATATCAGATGAGTCAGATGATTACGCTGTAATCGCAATTCAAGGGCCAAATTCAAGAGCGATGGTACAAAAACACGTTGACGAAGATCTTTCAGAGATGAAAATGTTCGACGCAAAACAAAATGTATCACTTGCTGGACATGACGTACTATTATCTCAAAGTGGTTATACAGGAGAAGATGGTTTTGAAATTTATATGAAGCCAGATTCATTAGAAGAATTATGGAAACTATTCAAAGATGATGGTGCAACTGAATGTGGTCTTGGTGCGAGAGATACGTTAAGACTTGAAGCTGGTTTACCACTTCACGGTCAAGATTTATCTCCAGAAATTACTCCAATAGAAGCAAGAATCGGATTTGCTGTAAATGCAAACAAAGATAAATTTATTGGTAGTGATATCTTAAAAGATCAAAAAGCAAATGGTGCTCCACGTCGTTTATCCGCATTTGAAATGACTGGTAAAGGTATTCCAAGAACTGACTATGAAGTATTTGATACTGAAGGTAACAAAGTGGGATACGTTACAAGTGGTACAAAATCACCATCCTCTGGTAAAGCAATTGGATTTGCTTTAGTAGACACTGACTTCTATGAAGACGGTAAGGAATTTATCGTTAAAGTTCGTAAACGTGAAATTCCAGCTCAGTTTGTTAAAAATTTTAAATAAAACATTAAACTTTTAAGGAGTGTAAATATGAGTCATCGTTATTTACCAGTAACAGAAAAAGACAAGCAAGAGATGCTAGATGTCATTGGCATTAAAGATGTTAATGAACTATTTTCAGATATCCCTGAAGAAGTAAGATTTAAAGGCGATTTAAATATTGAACCAGCTAAAGATGAACATTCACTAGTGAGAGAAATGACGCAAATTGCTAACAAAAACATTACGTCAGTTACTCACACATCATTTTTAGGTGCAGGTGTATATGATCATTATATTCCTTCGGTTGTAGATTCTATTATCTCTAGATCCGAATTCTATACTGCATACACACCATATCAACCTGAAGTTTCTCAAGGTGAATTACAAGCAATCTTTGAATTCCAAACGATTATCTCAGAATTAACAGGCTTACCAATTGCAAACTCATCAATGTATGATGGAGCAACTGCATTTGCTGAAGGTGCAACGATGGCTGCTGGTGCAACGAGAAAGAAAAAAGTTGTTGTATCAGGTGCAGTTCATCCTCAAACGTTAGAAGTCGTCAAGACTTATGCAAACGCTCAAAATGTAGAAGTAGTTGTCGCTGATTTAGACGGAACTAAGACTGACTTAAAACATCTTGAAGAATTAGCAGATGAAGACACAGCAGCAGTAATGGTACAATATCCAAACTTCTTTGGTTCAATTGAAGATTTAGAAGCAATCGAAAAGATTGCACATAAGCATAAAGGGTTATTCATTGTAAACTCTAACCCACTTGCACTTTCATTACTTACACCTCCAGGTGAATTCGGTGCAGATATCGTTACTGGGGACACACAAGTATTCGGTATCCCGTCACAATTCGGTGGACCACACTGTGGATACTTTGCAGCGACTAAAAAATTAATGAGAAGAATGCCAGGACGCCTTGTCGGACAAACTAAAGATGACGAAGGTAACCGTGGTTTCGTATTAACTTTACAAGCACGTGAACAACATATTCGTCGTGAAAAAGCGACTTCAAACATCTGTTCAAACCAAGCGTTAAACGCTCTAGCATCATCAATTGCAATGAGTGCTTTAGGTAAGTATGGTGCGGTAGAGATGGCAGAAAACAACATCCAAAACGCACATTACGCAAAAGAAGCGTTTAAATCTGCTGGATTTGAAGTATTTGGTGATATGAACTTTAACGAGTTTGTCGTTAAGTTAAACAAAGATGTCACTGAAATTAATGATGAGTTATATGAAGACGGATTTATCGGTGGTTATGATTTAGGATTAGACTTTGAAGCGTTCAAAAATCATATGCTAATCGCTGTTACAGAACTACGTACAAAAGATGAAATTGACGCGTTTGTTGAAAGGTTAGGTGCTTATAATGGCTAAAAAAGGTTCAAGCCCATTAATTTTTGAAAGAAGTATTGAAGATCGTTATGCATATTCGTTACCTAAACTTGAAATCGAGAAAAAAGAACTTTCTAGTTTATTAGATGATAAATTTATCCGTAAAGAAAAAGCTGAGTTACCAGAAATTAGTGAACTTGATTTAATTCGTCACTACACTGAACTCTCAAACAAAAACTGGGGAATCGATTCAGGATTCTATCCATTAGGATCTTGTACGATGAAATACAACCCTAAAATTAACGAACAAGTTGCTCGTCTTGCTGGATTTGCTTATTCACATCCATTACAAAACGAAAAAGCAATCCAAGGATCATTAGAAGTAACTTATCGTTTACAAGAATCATTAAAAGAAATTACTGGGATGGATGAAATCTCATTACAATCAGCAGCAGGAGCTCAAGGTGAGTGGACAGCTTTAATTATGATTAAAGCATTCCACGAAGCAAACGGCGACTTCCAAAGAACAGAAGTAATTGTTCCAGACTCAGCACACGGAACAAACCCAGCTTCAGCAACAGTTGCTGGATTCGATTCAGTTACAGTTAAATCAAACGAAGACGGAACTGTAGATATCGAAGACTTAAAACGTGTTGTAAGTGATAAAACTGCAGCAATCATGTTAACTAACCCGAATACTCTTGGTCTATTCGAAAAAGATATTTTAGAAATTAGAGATATCGTACACGGTGCGGGTGGTAAGTTATACTATGACGGCGCGAACTTAAACGCGATTATGGCTAAAGTTCGTCCTGGAGACATGGGCTTTGACGCAGTACACTTAAACTTACACAAAACATTCACCGGTCCACACGGTGGTGGTGGTCCTGGTTCAGGTCCTATCGGAGTTAAAGCGGACTTAGCGAAATTCTTACCAAAACCTCACGTTAAAAAAGAGGGAGATACGTATAAACTCGATAACGATATTCCACAAAGTGTTGGGCGCGTAAAACCTTACTTTGGTAACTTTGCGATTTACTTACGTGCATACACGTACATCAGAACGATGGGGCCAGAGGGGCTTAAAAAGGTTTCTGAAGATGCAGTGTTAAATGCGAACTACATGATGAGACGTCTTGAAGGTACTTATCATTTACCATACACACAACACTGTAAACACGAATTTGTTTTAAGCGGTGTGAATCAGAAGAAAGAAGGAGCACGTACTCTAGATATAGCAAAACGTTTATTAGATTACGGTTATCACCCACCAACAATCTACTTCCCACTTAACGTTGAAGAAGGTTTAATGATCGAGCCTACTGAAACAGAATCGAAAGAAACGTTAGATGGATTTATCGATGCATTACTAAATATCGATAAAGAAATCAAAGAAGATTTAGACTTGGTATTAGAAGCTCCACATACAACAGTAATCGGAAGACTTGATGAAACACTTGCAGCACGTCATCCAGTATTACGTTATGAAAAAGAAGATATTATCGAAGATAAAAAATAATTGAAAAAAGCGATTCGAATTTTTCGAATCGCTTTTTCTTTATTTAGAATTAATTTTACCAGTCCATTTAGCGATACCACTTTTTAATACGTAAATATCTTTATGACCCTGTTTCTTTAAAATTCTTGCAGCTCTTAGCGCTGTACGACCATTTTGGTCGTATAAGTGTACAGGTTGGTCTGTACGTAGTGATTTCGCTCTCGTATTAAATGTGCTTAGAGGGATGTTACGTGCACCTAATATATGTCCGTGCTTATAAGAATCTTTTTCTCGTAAGTCGACGAGTTGCACTTTACGTAAGTTTTGACTAAATTCTTCTTCACCTACAATATTAACGCCTCTAACACTTAATACAGCATTAATTATAAATAAAACTATTAAAATAGCTAAAACAATTAATAAAATTATTGTCGTAGTACTCACACAATCGCTCCTTTTTAGATACAATATATATTATAGTGTGTTTGTCACAATTTTAAAAGTGTAATCTGGGGGAGAGAAATTTGACAGCAAAATGGAGTTATATTAAAAGTGGTAAACAAGATGCGTTTTATAACATGGCGCTAGACGAATTACTCATGAAGAAAGTTGAGAAGGGTGAGATTAATCCAGTATTACGTTTGTATGAGTGGGAAATCCCAACTCTGTCAATTGGTTATTTTCAAAAGATACATAGAGAAATCGATGTTGAAAAAGTAAAAGAGTATGGCTACCAGCTCGTAAGGCGTAAAACGGGTGGTCGCGGTGTATTACACGATAAAGAACTAACGTACAGTCTCGTGTTACCTGAAAATTACGAAGGAATGCCACATACTGTAACAGAAAGTTATAAAGTATTATCGATGGGATTACTAGAAGGGTTTAAAAATTTAGGTTTAGACGCTTATTTTAGTATTCCGGAAAAAACTAAAACAGAAATACGTTCGAGCGTATGTTTTGATACACCGAGCTGGTATGAACTTGTCGTTGAAGGAAGAAAAATCGCAGGAAGTGCACAGACAAGAAATGATGGTGTTATTATGCAACACGGTTCAATACTTCTAGATGTTGATATCGATCATCTATTTGATATGTTTAAATTTACAAATGAACGTTTTAAACAAAAAATGAAAAGTGATTTTAAATCAAAGGCTGTTCCGATTAATGATCTAACAGACAAAAATATAACAGTCGATGAATTATACATAGCATTTAAAGACGGATTTGAAAAAGGATTATCAATGACAACGACGGAATATACGTTAACAGAAGACGATTTAAACCAACTTGACGTCTTAATCGAGAAATACAAATCTGAAGAATGGAATTATAAACGATAATAAAAAACGTAAGTTTAGAATTAATCTCTAAACTTACGTTTTCTTTTCGTTTTACGGACCGCACGTCTATATTTTCTTTCGTCTTCAGATAAAATGAAGAAGTAATATATACCATAAAAAATTAAACCAATAATGACTAAAGAAACAGCCATATTAAATATTAAATTAAAAACAGTATCTAAATTAGTGAGAAGACCAATAATTGCTATGATAATTACGATATAAAATAATATTTTTTTCAATTGAATCAACCTTTATAAATATTTATTGAGATCTTTGATTTTATTCAGCTGTTTTTCGATATTCTTTTTATCATCTTTACCAATCGCTTCGTTTAAAGTGTTAATCTCTTTAAGTAAGTTACTATTAAACACTTCTATTTTATTATGTTGCCGATTTAACATATCTTGAAGTTTTAATTCATCTACGTCGCTGTTATATGTGTTTATAATCTCTTTTAAATTAGATTCGATATTAGAAACGGTACGTCCGTCAATATCCTCTTCTTCCTTAAAGTTTTCCGCTTCTATTGAAAGAACATCTAACTCTTTTTTAACACCATTTGCATATACACGGACGACATTTTGATATTTAGAGATGTTAGTATCTTTCTTATCACGACTAATACGTGAAATTTCTTCTTCTATATTTTTAAAATCATCTTTCAGTTTTTGATTTTCAACTTCAACAGAGTGTAGCTCCTTTTCAAGCTGTTTAACTCTATTAGATTTTTCTTCATATTTTTCATTTAAATTTTCTGGTGAGCAAGCTACTAAGCAAAGTGAGATTGCTCCAATATATAATGATTTTTTCATTAGAATCCCTCTCAATACTTTATTATTCTACCATTTCTTTAAAATTATTAAAAAGAAAATGAAAAGTCTTTTAAAATACGGTAAACTACGGTTAAGGAGTGATTATGAATGAGCATTATCGAAAAAACAAAAGAGTTACTAAAGAAATATGAAATAGATGCGCTAATCGTATCTAGTACTTACAACAGAAGATACGTCTCAGGGTTCACAGGATCAAGTGGCGTAGTAATAGTAACTGATGAAGGACAGTACTTAGTATCTGATTTTAGATATAATGTACAAGGACGTGAAGAAGCACCTGATTTTGAATTCGTGTTACAAAAGGGAAGTTTAACGTCGTTTGTCATCGAATTTTTAAAAGAAAAAGGCGTTAAAAAACTCGCGTTTGAAGCAGCCTATACGAATTATAATGAGTACAATACATTAAATGAGCATTTTGAACTCGTACCGATTAACAACGAGTTTGAAACTTTCCGTATGGTTAAATCAAATGAAGAAATTGAAAAAATTAAAGTCGCTTGTAAAATCGTCGACGAAGCATATGAACGTATTTTAAAATTTGTAAAAGTCGGTATGACAGAGTTAGAAGTTAAAGCTGAGCTAGAATATATTATGGCGCAACTCGGTTCAGAGGGTCCGAGCTTCGATACGATAGTAGCGAGTGGTCATAGAGGGGCATTACCTCACGCAACACCTTCAGAAAAAGTTATTGAAGATGGAGATCTTGTGACGTTAGACTTCGGTGCAACTTATAAAGGGTATGTTTCAGATATTACACGTACGTTTGGTGTCGGTAATGTTTCAGACGAACTCAAAAAAGTGTATAATATTGTATTAGAAAGTCAGTTAAAATCTTTAGAAACAATTAAAGCTGGATTTACTGGTAGCGAGGCAGATAAGGTAGCTAGAGATATTATTGATCAAAATGGATATGGTGAAAACTTTGGTCACTCACTCGGTCACGGAATTGGTCTAGAAGTACATGAAGGTCCAGGACTCGCAAAAACTGTCGATACAGTGTTAGAAGAAAATATGATTATTACTATCGAGCCAGGTATTTATGTTGAAGGACTTGGTGGCGTTAGAATTGAAGATGACGCGCTCGTAACTAAAGATGGACTTCAAAAACTGACACATAGTAGTAAAGAGTTATTCATAATCAAGTAGGAGGATAATTTAATGATTTCAGTAAATGATTTTAAAACAGGACTTACAATTGAATTTGATAACGGTATTTGGAGAGTTATTGATTTCCAACACGTTAAGCCAGGAAAAGGTGCGGCGTTTGTACGTTCTAAATTAAGAAACTTACGTACAGGTGCAATTCAAGAAAAGACGTTTAGAGCAGGTGAAAAAGTCGGGACAGCACATATCGATAACAATAAGATGCAATTCTTATATAACGATGGTGACGGATATGTGTTCATGGACAATAACACGTTTGAACAAGTAACGATTCCAAAAGAACAGTTAGAACATGAAATTAATTTCTTAAAAGAAAATATGAACGTGTCTATTATGACGTATGAAGGTGAAACTTTAGGTGTTGAACTACCAAAAACTGTAGAGCTTGAAGTAGTAGAAACAGAACCAAGCATTAAAGGGGATACTGTTTCTGGTGCGACAAAAGAAGCGAAACTCGAAACAGGTTTATCTATTCAAGTACCACTATTTGTCAATAATGGTGACGTACTTGTAGTAAATACTGAAGAAAGTTCATACGTTTCAAGAGCATAATCTTTTTAAAAGCAGATATTTTATCTGCTTTTTTTAATTACCATTTGAATTGGTCATACCACTAAAGTAAAATACTATTATAAACAGTTTAGGAGATTTGATTATGAAATTAGAATATATAGACCAACTCATTGAAAAAATGGAAACAGCTAATTTAGTTGAACTCACATATAAAGACAAAGAAGTGGATATTAAACTTAAGCGTGAATCAAAAGTGCCACAATATCAAGCGCAACCTGTACAACCAGTACAGTCTGTCGAAGCACCTGCTCCACCAGCGCCAGTAGCAAGTGTTCCAGAAACTAGCGCTCCTGCTGCTGATACTTCAAACATTCATACGATTAAAGCGCCGATGGTTGGAACATTTTATAAGAGTCCATCACCTGAAGCAGATCCTTATGTTCAAGTCGGCGATAAGATTGAAAACGATACGATCGTATGTATTTTAGAAGCGATGAAACTATTCAACGAAATTGAAGCAGAAGTTTCCGGTGAAATTGTAGAGATTTTAGTTGAAGATGGAGAAATGGTTGAATATAACCAACCATTATTCAAAGTTAAATGATAAAAAAAGTATTAATCGCAAACCGAGGAGAAATTGCAGTACGTATTATTCGTGCGTGTCATGAACTCGGTATTGAAACAGTGAGCGTATACTCAGAAGCGGATAAAGATAGCTTACACCGGAAACTCGCAACTGAGTCGTATTGTATCGGCCCTAAATTATCTAAAGACAGTTACTTAGATATGATTAGTATCATAACAATCGCTCAAAATACAAACTGTGATGCAATCCATCCAGGGTATGGCTTTTTAGCTGAAAACGTCGATTTCGCAGAGATGTGTGATGCGAGTAATTTAATCTTTATCGGTCCACATTATAAAACAATCGCTTTAATGGGTGTTAAGGACGTTGCAAAGGATACGATGCAAAAAGCAAATGTCCCGACAGTTCCAGGATCTGATGGTGTTGTAAAATCACTAGACGATGCAAAGAAAATTTCAGAAGAAATCGGATATCCTGTCATTATTAAAGCAAGCTACGGTGGTGGCGGTAAAGGTATTCGAGTTGCACGTAACGAGCAAGAGTTAATTCAAAACTACAAGTTAACTGAACAAGAAGCCGAAAGTGCGTTTGGGAACAAAGATTTATATATCGAAAAATATATTAGCAATTTTAGACATATTGAAATCCAAGTACTCGGTGATTATCACGGCAATGTCGTTCATCTTGGAGAAAGAGATTGTACTGTTCAACGCCGAATGCAAAAGTTAGTTGAGGAAGCTAAAAGTCCAATTATTTCTGAAGAAGTTCGAGAAGAAATGGGGCAAGCTGCAGTACGTGCAGCGAAATTCATCGACTATGTAAACGCAGGTACAATTGAATTTATATATGACCTTGACGAAGAAACGTATTACTTTATGGAAATGAATACGAGAATTCAAGTCGAACATCCTGTTACAGAAATGATTACAGGGATCGACTTAGTTAAGATGCAAATCAAAATTGCAATGAGAGAAGAAATACCATTCACTCAAGAAGACATTGAGTTTAATGGACATGCGTTTGAATTCAGAATTAACGCAGAAAATCCTTATAAGAATTTTATGCCTTCTGCTGGTAAAATTACGAAGTTTAAAGAACCAGGTGGATTCGGTGTACGTTTAGAAACTGCATGTTATCAAGGATATACAATTCCACCATATTACGATTCGATGATTGCAAAACTAATCGTATATGGAAAAGATAGAGACGACGCATTACAAATTGCACGTCGTGCGTTAGATGAATTCATCGTTGAAGGTATTAATACGACGATTCCTTTCCATCAAAAAATCATTAATAATGAAGCGTTTATTAATAACGATTATAATACGAATATGCTAGAAAACCATGATATAATGAGTGAATGAGGTGATTATAGTGGAAGTATTAGGACACGATGAATCTATTGGTAAAATTAAAATTTCAACAGAAGTACTTGAAGTTATTTCAAGTATCGCTGTTTTAGAAACAAAGGGTGTTTCATCTTTACAAAATAACTTAGCGAGTGGAACAATTGAAAAAATTGGTAAAAAATATCGCGGCAAAGGTATCCGTGTGGATGAGTCAAACGGATATTTAAAAATTTCTGCGTACGTCAATCTATCTGATGGTAGAAATGTGCACAAGATTGCAGAAAATATCCAAGAAAATATAAAACAATCTATCTCAACGATGCTCGATATTAATGTAATTGATGAAATTAATGTTCACATCGTAAATATTGCGAAGTAATAGGTGTTTTTATGAATAGACATGAACAAAGAATCAAAGCATTTCAAATACTATTTCAAATCGATAATGACGCCGTGTCACTAGAAGATGTGAAATTTAAAGAAATGTATAGTAAATATGATTATATTAAGCAATTAGTCGACTATTATATTGAACATCAAAATGATATTGATGATAAAATTAGTAGTTTACTAAAAAACTATACGTTAGATCGTATTAGCAAAGTCGACAGAAATGTCTTACGTGTATCTGTAACAGAGATTATTTCTACAGATATACCGAAAAAAGTGATTATTAACGAAGCTGTAAAAATCACAAAAGTCTATAGTGACGTAAACAGTTTTAAATTCGTAAACGGTGTGTTAAAAAACTTTAAAAACGAGTGATATTATGACGAACGAGCAAGTGCTAACTGTGAGTGCTTTATCATCATATATTGAAGAAAAATTTGTTAGAGACCCGTACTTAGAACGGGTCTTTATTAAAGGTGAGATATCTAATAGTAAATTACATAGTTCAGGTATTTTATATTTCACTTTGAAAGATGAATCGACAACACTACGCGGTATTATGTTTAGTAATAGTGTGAAGCGACTAAAAAAAGTTCCGAGTGATGGGGACGGAGTCATCGTAGAAGGTAGGATATCTGTCTACAAACCCGGAGGATATTATCAAGTTATCGCAAACGATATTGTACTCGATGGTCAAGGACAGTTATATGAAAAGTTAGAACAAAATAAAAAGATGCTTCAAGCGCAGGGTTATTTTGATCCAGCACATAAAAAACAACTTCCTTATTTTCCAAAAACAATTATTTTAGTCACAAGTGCGACAAGTGCTGCATATGAAGACATGATACATGCTGCTGAAAAGCGTTTCCCACTTACAAAAATAAAAGTCATTAATACGTTAATGCAAGGTGAAAAGAGTATCGATTCTGTCATTAACAACTTAGATTATGTAGATCAGTTACATGCTGATGTTGTTATTTTAGCGCGTGGTGGTGGTTCAATTGAAGACTTATGGACATTTAATGAGTTAGAAGTTGCCAAAAAAGTATTTAATATGAAAACACCAATTATCACTGCAATTGGACACGAAACAGATACGACACTCGTGGACTTTGTATCTGATAAAAGAGCGACAACACCAACGCAAGCAATGGAGCATGCTTTGCCTGATCAACGATATTTAAAAGAGAGAGTTATCGAATCACAATTAGTATTGAAAAAGAAAATACAAGATACACTTCTCAACAAACAATCAAAACTTGAAAGCCATAAAAGCTATTATAAATTTAGAATGCCAACACGGTTGTATGACCAACATTTACAACAACTCGTCTATAAAAAAGATCAATTAGAGTCGTTGTATAATAAAAAGTATAATGAAAGACACCATCAATTTAGTCATTTGAATTATAAAATCAATACGCTCAGTCCACGACATATTATTGAAAACGGACAAACACAAAATAAGCAATATCGACAGTCATTAACTAAATTAATGCAATATAAGATAGAACATTCTAAATTGCAAGTAAAAAACAAACTTGAAATTTTAGATAGTTTAAATCCACTAGAAATTCTAAAACGTGGATACTCATTTGTTAGTTTAGATGGACACGTCTTAAAGAGTACAAATGATGTGGATGTCGGAGATGTAATCCAAGTGAAATTAAGTGATGGTCGCTTAGAAACAAAAATTACTGAGGTGTATAAAGATGAGTGAATCAGTAAAGGAAACACAAAGCTTTGAAGAAAAAATGAAAACACTAGAGTCAATCATTGAACAATTAGATCGTGAAGATGTTCAATTAGAAGAGTCTTTAGATTTATATAAAAAAGGTATCGAACTTTCTAAACAGTGTGATGAGATATTAAAAAATGCGCAACTTGAAGTCGAAGCTTTAGAAGGTAATACAGATGATTAATAGCTATCAAAAATATTTAGACGATGTCGATAAACATATTAAACATCATTTAAGTTTAAATCATGTGTCTGATCGTATTAAAGAATCTTCGTTATATTCAATTTCCGCAGGTGGTAAAAAAATACGTCCACTCCTTCTCTTTAAAACGTTGAGAGCACTTAATCACGAATTAAGTAACGGGGTACCTATGGCTGCTGCTATAGAAATGGTCCATACGTATTCATTAATACATGATGATTTACCTGCGATGGATAATGACGATTATAGACGTGGAAAACTGACAAACCACAAAGTGTATGGTGAAGCAACTGCAATTCTAGCTGGTGATAACTTATTAACAGAAAGCATTCATCTATTAACTCTCGCGGATTATAGTAACGATGTTAAAGTTAAACTTATTGAAACTCTTACTTCTGCAGCAGGTCAAAATGGAATGATCAGTGGCCAGATGAACGATATTTTAAGCACAAATGCATCGATTGATTATGAAACGTTAGAACAAATTCATCGTCATAAAACTGGAAAACTAATGGTTGCACCAGTAATATCAGCAGCAATTATTGCAAACCAAAATGAAGATGTTATTGTGACATTACAGCGATTTGCGGAAGAACTAGGATTATTATTCCAAATTAAAGACGATCTTTTAGATGTACAAGGTACTAAAGAAGAAATCGGTAAAGAAGTCGGCACAGACGAAAAAAACAATACGACGACATATGTCTCTTTATTCGGTATTGAAGGTGCGACAGATCTTCTAAAGAAAAAAGAGAAAGAGACGACTGAATTATTATATCGATTAAAAGATGAAATTGATATTATTCATTTAGAAGATATCATTACCATTGTTGTAAATCGTACGAAATGATATTCATACATATGGATATCATTTCTATTTTTATAATCTTTTTTAAATGATATAATTAGAAAAAGATAGGTGGGTGCTATATGAAACTTGAAGAAATAGAAAATCCATCATTTTTAAAAGATAAAAGTGATGAAGAGCTTGAACAATTAGCACAACAAATTCGAGACTTTTTAATAGAATCATGTGCAGTAACAGGTGGGCATATCGGTGCTAACTTAGGTGTCGTCGAGCTCACTTTATCATTACATCGTTTTTATAATTCACCAGAAGACAAACTTTTATTTGACGTTGGTCATCAAGCGTATATCCATAAAATATTAACTGGAAGAACGACAGATTTTAAAACGCTACGTCAATATAAAGGTCTGTCCGGATTTCCTAAAATGTCGGAATCAGAGCATGATGTATGGGAAGCAGGCCATTCATCTACTTCGCTTTCAGCTGCATTAGGTATGGCGAAAGCACGAGATATCAGAAATGAGAAATATGATGTCGTTCCGATTATCGGTGACGGTGCATTAACAGGTGGAATGGCCCTAGAGGCGTTAAACCATATCGGATCTGAAAAAACGAAAATGACGATTATTTTAAATGATAATGAAATGAGTATCGCACCAAACGTCGGTGCAATACACAATATGTTTGGACGTATTCGAACGAATTCAAGCTATAACAAATTTAAATATGATGCTGAAGAATTACTCGAAAGAATTCCGTCATTTGGACCGTCTTTAAGAGATTTAGCTGATAAAGTTAAAGACAGTTTAAAATATTTAGTCGTAGACGGTGTATTTTTCGAAGAACTCGGTATTAAATATATCGGTCCAGTAGATGGACACAATTTTAAAGACATTACTAAAGCTTTAGAATCAACAAAAAATTATGACGGACCAGCAATTATTCATGTCATCACAAAAAAAGGTAAAGGGTATTACCACGCTGAAAATGATGAGGTAGGTACTTGGCATGGACTCGGACCTTATAAAATTGAAACTGGTGAAACAATTGGTGGCAGTGGTACACAGTCGTGGAGTGAATTCGTATCGAATTCAGTATTTGACCATGCGTTAAAAGATGAGCGTATCGTCGCATTAACACCAGCAATGCCGGTAGGTTCGAAATTAACAAAGTTCCAAAACGAGCTACCAGAAAGATTTTTTGATGTTGGAATCGCGGAACAACATGCCGTCACGATGTCTGCTGGACTCGCAGCTTCAGGTATGAAACCATATCTTGCTATTTATTCGACATTTTTACAACGTGGATATGACCAAGTGTTACATGACGTAGATCGTCCAAACTTAAATGTATTTTTTGGAATTGATCGTAGTGGATTAGTCGGTGCTGATGGTGAAACACATCACGGTATTTTTGATGTGAGTTTCTTACTACCACTTCCTAACATGACGATTATGATACCTCGAGACGAAGTTGAAGCGAAGTTAATGATTGACTACGCTGTCGAATACGATGGTCCAATTGCATTACGTTATCCTAGAGGAAATGTTAAAGGTATTGAAGTCACTGAACGTCAGCCAATTGAAAAAGGCAAATGGGAAGTCGTCCATAAAGAAGATAAGAAGGACGTTGTAATCATCAGTTACGGTCCAACGTTAGATATTGCTGAAGAGGCAAAAGACATGCTATCTGAAACGAATATTAATGTTGAAATCGTCAATGCGCGATTTATAAAGCCGGTAGATGAAGAAATGTTACATGAATATGGTAAAGAGAATGTACCGATGTTAATTGTCGAAGAAGTCATTGAAGCAGGTGGTCTTGGCCAATTTATTCAAGGGTTTATGTCGCAACATGACTTTACAAATGATGTTAAAACAATCGCTATTCCTGACTTATATATTGAACAAGGTGACGTTGAACAGTTACTTATAGAAGCAGGAATTACTTCAGATAATATTGTAAATACAATTCAAAAAATGGTAAAACATAATGGCTAAGATCCGTGCAGATCAATATATATTTGAACATTTTAGTCTTGGCACAATTGAAGACGTCAGACGTCTAATTATGGCAGGAAAAGTGTTAAATAATAATGAACCAGTGTATAAACCATCTGATATTATCGATACGAAGAAGGTTGATATTCGCTTTAAAAAAGTGAAAACTTACGTTTCAAGAGGCGGTATCAAATTAAAAGCTGCGATTAATGAATTTAATTTAAACTTAGAAAATTGTATCGTTCTTGATATTGGAAGTTCAACAGGTGGTTTCACAGATTGTAGTTTACAGCATGGTGCAGAGTCTGTTTACGCAGTTGATGTCGGTACAAACCAACTCGACTATAAACTTAGAACAGATTCACGTGTCACAGTGATGGAGCAAACGAATTTTAAGCATACGGCAATTGATGATTTTAAAAATTTACCAAACGTCATGACGATTGATGTGAGTTTTACTTCTATCGTCCCGATTATTAGACACATCACTGAACTTTTCAATCACGAATACACAGTCATTGCATTAATTAAACCACAATTTGAAAGCTATTTAGAAGAAAAAGAGGATACACTGATTATTCAAAGCGACGTGACGAAGAGAAACGTAATAGAGCGCGTTGTTGAAGTATGTACTTCTCTTGGATTATCAACGTATGATATTATTCGTTCACCAATTACTGGTACAAAAGGTAACGAAGAATTTTTACTTCACATAAAAAATGATGGGGAAAATTCAGTGATCGAACAACAAAAAATCGACCAATTATTTTAAACTATCCGTTTTCGGATAGTTTTTCTTTTCTTTTAGTTTGTTATACTACACGAAAACATGATATTATTGAATAAATATTAATGATATACATTGAGGTGACAATTATGTCTAGTAAAGTAGTAAGGCAAATTAAAATTAGAGAAATTATTACGAGTAACGACATTGAAACGCAAGAAGAACTTGTCCAAAAATTACGCGAAAATAATTTCGATGTAACTCAAGCAACGGTGTCACGTGATATTAAAGAATTACAATTATTTAAAGTTCCAAAAGCGGATGGTACGTATATTTACAGCATGCCTGAAGATAGACGTTATCATACTCTTGAAAAACTCGGCCGCTATTTAATGGATAGCTTTGTAAAGCTAGATTATCAAGACAGTTTAATAGTATTAAAAACGTTACCTGGTAACGCACAGTCAATCGGAGCTATTATTGATCAACTCGAATGGGAAGAAGTTATCGGTACAATTTGTGGAGATGATACGTGTCTCATAATCTGTAGAGGGGAAGAAGCAAGAGATAGCGTTAAAGAGAAAATTTTTAATCTGATTTAAGGAGCTGAGCATTATTTTACTCCGTCTAAATATTAATAACTTTGCGGTACTAGAAAATGTAGAGCTTGATTTTTACAACCATTTAACGATTATTTCTGGTGAATCCGGAGCCGGTAAGTCGATGTTAATTGATGCGTTGTCATACTTAGCGGGTAAGCGTGCTTCAATGGATGACATTCGTTATGATACGAGTGGGCTCGTATTAGAAGGGGTGTTTGATTTTCCAAATACCGCTACACTAAACGCCTTACTTGAACAATATAACATCCCAGTTGATGAAGTTTTTATCGTTAAAAGAGAGATAATGCATAACAAAAAAAGTATCGTTAAAATCAATAACCAAATGATTACTCTTGGCCAACTTCAAGAAATTATGCAAGAAGTATTTACTATTCATACGCAACACAAAAACGATGAATTATTAGAAACAAGCCGTCAAATCGATTATCTCGATCGATATATTGAACTCTATGATGAAGAAGATTTTAAACAGTATCAGCAGTTATTTTATCAATATGACTCTATACAAAAACGTATCGCAGAACTCGAATATAAAGATCGCAATCGATTAGAACAACTAGAACTATTAGAACACCAAAATAATGAACTTCAATTAATGAATTTCACGACAGAAACTGAAGAAGATGATTTAGAAAAAGAACTCGAATACTTAATGAATTTTGAAAACGTCAATGAGAAGTTCGAACAAATTAAATCGATTTTAGACGGTGAAATTAGTGTTCAGTCTCTTTTATATGACGTCGTGCATCAACTTGAGGGGATTACACCATTTGATGAAAAGTATTCTATATATACTGAAAAACTCGAAGAGAGTTATCATTTATTAACTGAGCTAAATAGTCAAGTTACGAATGATTTGAGTACGCTTGAATACGATGAAGCGCGTTTAAACGAAATCCAAGACCGTTTAAATAGTATTAATCAGTTAAAACGTAAATTTAATGAGACATTTGAAGGTTTATTACGTTTAGAGCGTAAACTAGAGACGGATATTAATGATTTAAAAAACTTTAGTCAATCATATGAAGAATTAATCAATGAAAAAGAAAAAGTGTTTAAACAATTAAATGTATATGCTAAAAAGCTACATGACATTCGTCTTGACCGTAAAGACTTTTTAGAATCTGCGATTGTGAAAGAACTAGAAGACCTCGATATGAAAGATGTTCAGTTTAAAATCGATGTAAAGGAAACTCAATTTAACACACTCGGATTTTCTAACGTTGAATTTTTCATTACGACAAATAAAGGTGAACCGTTGAAACCATTAAACAAAGTGGCTTCAGGGGGAGAAGTTTCACGTATTAATTTAGGGCTCAGATCGATCTTTTCAATGTTTGAAAATCAAGCCCTCGTAATTTTAGATGAAATCGATTCAGGAGTCAGTGGTAAAGTCGCGACTAAAATGGCAGAAAAAATGAAACTACTCGCAAAGACGAGACAAGTATTTGCGATATCTCATTTACCTCAAGCAGCAGCGGTGGCAGACCATCATTTACACGTGTATAAAACAGTTGTTAATGATCGTACTGTTTCGAAAGCTGAATATTTAGATGAAAATGAACATATTGAAGAGATTGCACGTATGTTAAGTGGGTCTACGATTAATGATGCAGCAATTAAAAACGCGAAAGAATTAATAAAGACGAGTAAACAGTAATTTGTTTACTCGTCTTTTGCTTTAAATCGCTCTTGAACTCGTTTATTTTTTCGCTCTCTATGAAGGACGTATCCTGCAACGAACCAAACTCCGAACACTAAGAGTACTAACCCTACAATAAATTGAAGGACAAGAGAACTAAATGGATCAATTGTGATACCGAATATACTGTCGCGAATTAATTTTACGCCATATCCTGCAATAAAGACAGGAATCACTAATATTAATAGTGCAATTATTTTTTTCATGTAATCAAACACCTTACTCAACATAATTATATAGTCTGTTAATGAAATCATCGTTTGTTAATGTATAATAGGAGATAATACATTTGTTTCATCGTATTTATTCTAGTCTATATAGAAAATGCGAGCAAGTAGTATATTTTTTTACAACTTTCACTGGTCTGACCAGTAACTTATGGAGGGTTTTATGGAAAAGTCATATGACATCGCGATAATCGGTGGAGGTACAGGCGGCTATGTAGCTGCGATACGTGCAAGACAACTCGGCTTTACTGTCGCACTCATTGAAAAAGATAAACTCGGTGGCACGTGCTTACATAACGGTTGTATACCAACGAAAAGTTTGCTGAACACTTCAAATTTAATAAAAACTGCCAATCAGTTATCTGAATTCGGAATTTCTGAAGTATTGAATTTTAATTATGAAAAAATAATTGATAAAAAAAATAAAACTGTAGACACGTTATATAACGGTGTGTCATCACTCATGAAAAAACATCAAATTGACGTTTACTATGGTCATGGGAGGATATTAGGGCCGTCAATTTTCTCACCGATGGCAGGCACAATCGCTGTAGAAACTGAAAACGATTCTATTATTATTAAAAATGATTATGTCATTATAGCGACTGGGTCTAAACCGATCGAACTTGACTTTTTACCATTTGATGGGGAATTTGTATTGTCGAGTAAAGAATTTTTATCTCAAAAAAAATTACCTAAATCTGTAGGTATTATCGGCGGTGGAGTCATTGGATTAGAACTTGCATCTATATTATCTAATTTAAATGTCGACGTGACGATAATTGAAGGTAGTCAAAATATAATTCCTAATGAAGATAAAGACGTTATTCGTACGCTTAAAAAGCATTTAGAACAGAGTAATGTAAAAATTACAACTGACTTTAAAATTAGTAATCAGACCTTTACAGTTGATGACGGTGTTTCTATAAAGTATAACGACGAAACATTGAATTTCGAGCAAGTAATTGTTGCGATTGGGCGTAAAGCCAATATCGATGATATTGGCTTAAACAACACGAAAGCAAAATTCAATACTTATATTGAAACGAATGAATTTTACCAAACAGCAGACAGCCATATATATGCGATTGGAGATGTATTAAATACATATCAACTCGCACATGTTGCTTCAAAAGAAGGCATAATAGCGGTTGAGCATATTAAAGGTTTAAATCCAATCACACTAAATTATGACACTGTACCGAGATGTATATATACGAATTTAGAAGTTGGGGTAGTCGGTCCTACAGAAGAACAGTTAAAACAAAAAGGGATCGAATATAATGTGAGCGTATTACCACTTCAAGCAGTTGGTAAGGCGATTATTGAAAATGGCGGAGAAGGTTTTGTTAAGTTAATTACTGATAAAGATAATATGTTATTAGGCGCATCGATTGTTGGACCAAATGCGACTGAAATTATTAACGAATTATCGCTTGCATCGTTTTTAAATAGTTCGGTAGAAGAACTATATAATTCAGTACATGCGCATCCGTCAATAAGTGAAGGAATTATGGAATCTGCATTACTTATTGACGAAAGAGGGATTCATTTTTAAGGAGAGATTCGAATGATAGATTATAAAACATTAGATTTAACAGAAGACGACTTAAAAGAAATGTATCGTTTAATGTTAACGACACGAAAAATTGATGAACGTATGATGTTATTAAACCGTGCGGGAAAAATTCCATTTGTCGTATCGTGTCAAGGTAAAGAAGCGGCACAAGTCGGTGCAGCTTATGCTTTAAAGAAAAAAGTTGACTATTTAAACCCATATTATAGAGATTTAGGAATGGTAACAACACTTGGTACAACACCCTTAGAAAGTATGCTTGCAGCATTTGCGAAGCGAGATGATACGTCAAGTGGAGGTAGACAAATGCCCGGTCACTTTAGCGATTACGAGTTAAATATTGTGACTCAAGGATCAACTGTAACAACTCAAGTACTTCACGCAGCAGGTATTGCGTATGCATTAAAAATGGATGGTAAAGAAGCTGTATCATTTACTTCACTCGGTGAAGGTTCTACGTCTCAAGGCGATTTTCATGAAGCGCTAAACTTTGCGAGTGTTCATCAATTACCGTATATATGCTTTATTGAAAATAATGGTTACGCGATTAGTGTCCCAAAATCACTTCAATACAATATTGATGACTTATCAGAGCGAAAACATGCATATGGAATACACGGAGAACAAATTAACGGCAATGATCCACTTGAAGTATTTCAATCTGTAAAAGCTGCTCGAACACGTGCTATCAACGGGGAAGGTCCTACGATAATCGATGCGCTAGTTTCGAGAATTGGGGCACACTCTTCAGATGACGATGATTCTTATAGAGATAAAGCACATGTACAAACATTAAAAGACACGGACTGCTTAATCACGTTTAAAGATTATATATTAAAAAATACAACGATAGAAGAAGAGTGGTTCGAAGCAATCGATGAAGAAGTTAAAAATATTATTAACGACGCGACAAAAGAAGCAGAACATGCACCATATGCAGAACCTTCTTATGCGTTAAAACACGTGTATGAGGAGGAATTATAATGACAAAAACGATGACATTGTTAGAAGCAATCCATGACGGATTAGACTATGAGATGGGAAAAGATGAGAATGTATTCGTTCTAGGAGAAGATGTCGGTCAAAAAGGTGGCGTGTTTAAAGTAACGGCTGGACTCCAAGAGAAGTACGGAAAAATGCGAGTGCTCGACACGCCACTCGCAGAATCATTAATTGTCGGTACAGCAATTGGCGCGTCACTCGCTGGTAAAAGACCAGTTGCTGAAATACAGTTTGCAGAGTATATATTACCTGCGACAAACCAGATTATGAGTGAAGCAGCTAAAATTAGATATCGCTCTAATAATGGATGGCATTGTCCAATTGTAATTCGTGCACCATTTGGTGGAGGGATACACGGGGCACTTTATCATTCACAATCGATTGAAAGTGTATTTAGTTCAACACCTGGTTTAAAAGTTGTTATACCTTCTACACCAAGTGATGCAAAAGGATTACTTATTTCCGCAATACGCGATAACGATCCTGTTTTATTTTTCGAGCATAAAAAAGCATATCGTTTACTTAAAGAAGACGTACCGACAGGTGAACATGTTGTACCTATTGGTAAGGCAGATATTAAACGTGAAGGTAAAGATATCACGGTAATAACTTACGGGTTATGTGTTCATATGGCCATTGAAGCGGCTGAACGATTAGAGAATGATGGATACAGTGCTAAAGTTGTTGATTTAAGAACAATTTACCCGCTCGATCAAGAGACGATTATAGAATCTGTTAAAGACACAAGTAAAGTATTACTCGTCACTGAAGATAATTTAGAAGGTAGTGTAATGAGTGAGGTATCTGCGATTATATCTGAACATGCATTTTACGATTTAGACGCACCAGTTATGAGGCTTGCCGCACCTAACGTACCAGCGATGCCATATGCACCACCAATGGAAGACTATTTTATGGTGAATCCAGATAAAATCTATGAAAAGATGAAAGAACTTGCAGAACATTAAAAGAGGTGAAACGATTGATAGAAGTCATTAAAATGCCAAAACTCGGAGAAAGTGTGCATGAAGGAACAGTAGAAGCGTGGCTTGTTGAGCCTGGTAGTAAAGTAAATGAATATGATCCGTTATGTGAAATTTTAACCGATAAAGTAACAGCTGAAGTCCCTTCTAGTTTTGAAGGAGTGATAGAAAAAATACTCGTAGATGTTGGTGAAACAATAGAAGTCGGAACACCAATTTGTGAAATTAAGGTATCTAACAAAGTTCATGAAAAAGAACCAGAACAAAAATCTCAACCACAAACTAATAAAAAAGATAATAATAGTACAGACACACAAAAAGAGATTAAAAGAATATCACCTGTCGTGATGAGATTAGCATCAGAACATAACGTTAATCTAGATGATGTTGAAGGTACAGGACAATTTGGACGTGTTACAAAAAAGGATATTTTATCGTATATCGATAATCCTGTGAAAAATGAAGCACCAAAAACAAATAAATCATCGATCGGTATTAAAACTACTAGTGACACTTCTAGACTAGAATTAACCGGTGTTAAAAAAGCAATCGCAAATAATATGGTGAAATCTAAAACTGAAATTCCACATGCTTGGATGATGATAGAAGTAGATGCAACAGAGCTCGTTCATTTAAGAAATAAATATAAAAATGCATTTAAATCTGAAGGTATTAAATTAACTTATTTTGCATTCTTTATAGAAGCAGTAGCAAAAGCCCTAAATACAAATAAAATACTCAATAGCAGTTGGCAAGGGGATTCTATTAAAATCCACGATTCAATCAATTTAAATATCGCAGTATCCGCTGATGACGACTTATACGTTCCGGTCATTCATAATGCAGATATGTTGTCGATTCGAGGAATCGCAAAAAAACTTGCACAACTTGCTGAAAAAGGTAGAACACATGCGCTAACTTCGGAAGATATGCACGGTGGGACATTTACAATTAATAACACAGGCGCATTTGGTTCTATTCAGTCACAAGGCGTCATTAACCACCCACAAGCTGCTATATTACAAGTTGAATCTATCGTTAAAAAACCTGTTTTTATCGATGAAATGCTCGCAGCAAGATATATGGTAAACCTTTGTTTATCTATCGATCATAGAGTACTGAACGGTGTAGATGCAGGTAAATTTTTACAAGATGTTAAGAAAAATATTGAGTCTATTGATAGTGAAACAACGCTTTAATCTTTACAAATAAAATATTTAACATTACACTTTAATTATTACAGTAAAGAGGTGCTATCTATGGATTTAGATTTTAAAATATATATGGAAGATTTAGTGGAAAATGCGAGAAAAGAACTCACAGATGTTGGGTACGAACAACTTTTAACGCCAGAAGAAGTTAATGAAGCGTTAGACAAAGAAGGTACTGCACTTGTGATGATTAACTCAGTATGTGGATGTGCAGGTGGTATCGCACGTCCAGCAGCGATTCACTCACTAAACTTCGACAAAAAACCAACACATTTATATACAGTTTTTGCCGGACAAGAAAAAGATGCAACTGAAGCAGTTCGTGAACGTACACCAGACTTTTTACCGTCATCTCCAAGTTTTGCGTTTTTCAAAGACGGAAAAGTGGTAGATATGATAGAGAGACATGAAATTGAAGGTCACGATGTCATGAGTGTCATTACAGATCTGCAAGCATGGTTTATGGAACACGGCGATGACATTTAAAAAAGTGGTCCATTGATGGACCACTTTTTCTTATAGTGCTGTGAGATAGCTTAATCCCATTAATAAACCTGAAACAACGATTAAGATAATCATTGCCCAAATGATAATGTTTTGTGCTTTTTTCGGCATATTGTGAACCCTCATTTTCTCAAATTATATAATTTTATATTACTTGTTCAAGTAATAATTTTCAACTAGGAGTGTAATTAATGAACAAAGAAAGAGTAGTAGAACTATTAAAAGAACTCGTAATGATCGATTCAGAATCTGGTGATGAAAGAGAGATAGCTAATCGTTTATTCAAAGAGTTCGATCAACTTAAATTAAAAGGTTTTGAAGATGATACACAATCTGAAACAGGTTACGGTGCAGGGAACTTATTCTTTACACTAGAAGGAAATAAAGAAATAGAGCCGATTTGTTTTATGGTTCATATGGACACTGTTAAGCCAGGTAACGGAGTTAAACCCGAAGTTCGCGATGGATATATGTATTCTGATGGAACGACAATTCTCGGTTCGGATGATAAAGCAGGGATCGCTGCAGTAATTGAAGCAATTCGATCAATTAAAGAAAATAATATCCCACATGGTGATATTGAAGTTATCGTAACAGTTGGTGAAGAAACAGGTCTTGTCGGTGCAAAAGCTTTTGACACTTCAGTTGTTAAAAGTAAAATAGGATACGCAGTAGACGGTACAGGTCAAGTGGGTACAATTGTAAACCGTGCACCTGCACAAAATAAAATTGAAGCACACATTCATGGTAAAAAAGCTCACGCGGGAATCGAACCAGAAGTCGGTGTATCTGCAATTAATATCGCAGCGCTAGCGATAAGTAATATGACACTTGGTCGCGTCGATGAAATGACGACATCAAACGTTGGTATTATTAAAGGTGGGGAAGCGACGAACATCGTATCAGACTATGCATATGTGTTACTTGAAGCAAGAAGTTTAGAAGAGGATCGTCTTGCAAAACAAACAGCACATATTGAATCTGAATTTAAAAAAGCAGCGCATAAACTCGGTGGAGAAGTCGATGTTGACATTGACTTAATGTATCCAGCACTGCATTCAGAGGAAGAATCAGAAGCTGTAAAACTCGCAAGCGATGCTTCCGTAAAAATTGGTCGTGAACCCAATATTATTTCTTTAGGTGGAGGCAGTGACGGTAACATCTTTGCAGGCCAAGGAATCGACACAGTCATTTTAGGCTTAGGATATGAAGAGATTCATACGACATCAGAAAGAATGCCACTCGAAGAATTATATAAAATCACAGAACTTATTATTAAAATGGTTGAGTTACAAGCAACTAAATAATAACAGGCGACATATGTCGCCTTTTTTAATCAATTATGGACTGCCATACTTGTACAATGACTGAATCGTCAATCGAGTGTGTAAGTCCTTTTATTAATTCTATTGAAAATGTTAAGTCTAGCTCAACGTGCTCTTTTACGAGCCATCTTCTAAATATATACTCGTAAAGTTTTTTTGTTTCGACGTCTAATTGACCGTCCGACTCAAAAATTTGATATAAACCACTAGGTGTATACGTCGTTGTAAAAGGTGTATTCATGTCTGATGCTGTGCCGACGAATACTTGAATTTCTCCGTAACTATATCGTTCCATTACGAATAGCCCTTTAATTGGTCCGTTATTATGCTTTAATATTTCGCTAATAATACCGCTATTTAGTAAGTAGTTTAAGTATCGAGTTTTCTTTTTCTCATTATAACTATTCATATTGAAAAATTCTTCGACACCAATTAATCGATACCCATCAAGTGAACGTGTTTCAGAAAAAGGTTCACGTTTTGTCGTAGGGTTTATTTCAAATGAAATACGGTATTGTAGAGGCATTTCTTCGATAAATTTATCAGTATCATACACGCTTATACCGAAGAATTTTTGGTAATCATCTTTAAACTGCGCTAAATCTTTATGGTTATAGTATTTTATAATATCTGTTAAACGTCGATGACCATCATAAACTTCTAAAGCAATTTCAGTTAATTGACGGCGTTTTTGATAGTCTGCTGGAGACATCCCAACGAGAGCAGTAAATAGCGTTAAAAAACTTTTCGATTCAACATCCATTTCCATTAACACTTCATCGAAATCTATGTCTTCACGTAAATGATCTTCTATGAATACAATAAACTGTTCTATAAATTGAATAGAGTCCATAATGTCACCTTACTTTCCTTTATATATTATTCCACGAAGGGGTCTAAAAGACAAGATGACTATGATATAATTAGATTACTTTTATATGGAGGTTACTATGTATATTAATATATTAGGTTCTGCGGCAGGCTTACCTTCAAAAAAACGACATACTCAAGCGATAATTTTAGATATGGTTGATGAGCTCAACGAATATTTTTTAATTGATGTTGGAGAAGCATTTCAACATCGTTTACTAAATACGTCTATTAAACCATCTAAAATTAACCATATATTTATTACGCATTTACATGGTGACCACATTTACGGTTTACCAGGTTTTTTATCGAGCCGTGCGCATCAAGGTGGAGAAGGTAAACCACTAAAAATTTACGGACCAAAAGGACTTTCTGAATGGTTAACAACGACGTTTCAAGTAAGTGAGACAATATTGAATTATCCAGTTGAAATAGTGGAAATTGAAGATGGATCTTTTATCTCGATTAAAGATGTTACTATAGAGGTAAAAACACTTGATCATAATATAGAAAGTTTTTTATATGTATTTAAAGAAAATGATCAAAAAGGTGCGTTAAACGTTCTAAAGTTAAAAGAAATTGGTATACGTCCTGGCCCAATTTATAGTGAAATAAAAGATAGTGATACGTTTGTACATGATGGTGTTACTTATGATACGAACGACTTTTTAGGGCCTGTAATAAAAGGGAGAAAAGTATGTATTCATGGAGATACACGACCGCTTCAAAGTGAAGTATATTTCGATTTACTAAAAGACGCGGACTGCGTTGTTCATGAAGCGACATTTTTAGATCATGAATACGAAAAGGCGTATAGTTACTATCATTCTGAAATACATGACGTGTTAAGTATTCAAAAAGATTTACGTGTGAAACACTATATATTCACACATATTAGTAATCGATATGAGGAGGAATTTATTTCGAACTTTATTAAAACGTTACCTTCAAATGTGTCGGTTGCACACGATTATTTTAAATATGAAATTGCTAGAAAAAAATAAGTCAGCCATTTTTTATGGCTGACTTATTTTTTTACGTAATTTCTTCAAAACATTCTTTTTATCGTTATCTTCTTGATGTGTAACTGTTTTTGGATCTCTATGTTCTTTGTAATGTTTCTTCTCAACTTTAGAACAAATGTCTTCAATTACTTCGTCTCGTATAGTTTTTGCTGTTTCATAATGGCGTAAGTTTTTCTTGAGCTGAGAAACAGTACTTACACCTTGTACGATTACGACATTTTTATTCATTAAATATTTATAAGCGATAGCTTCAAGAGGGTAGCCATATTCTTTGATCATTAATATAATTTCTCTTAATTCATCCTGTGAATATCCCATATAACCATGTTTAAACTTTGTTTTAAGTGCTACATCATAATTTTCAGTGAGGAGTCCTTGCATTAACGGACCTCTGGCTAAAAATACATAGTCGTCAGATAGATATTCTTCACTTCGATTATCGATAATGTTTAGTGGTGCCATCAGTACTGATATATCACTATTTTCAGTGTAGTAGTCAATGACATTTTTACGCGTAGTTGAGATACCGTAACTTTTAATGTCGCCTTTTCTTTTTAATGACTCAAACTCACGGATTGTTTCATCCATATTATCGTGAACAGTTCCACCGTGTAACATTAATAAGTCAATCACATCGCGTGATAAACGAAGTTTTGACTGACTAACAGCATGTTTAATATATTCTGCACTTGGATTCCATTTAATTTTTTCACGAAGTGCTGCATCAAATTCATTACCTACTTTTGTTCCGATATTATATTCGAAAAACTGTCCGTAATCGAATAAAATTGAACCAATAACAGCTTCATTTTTACCATATTGATATAAGTCCGCAGTATCGAAGTAGTTAATACCGGACTCAAATGCTAATCTAATAATCTCACTTAACTCTTCACGGTCATCTAGTGGTAAATTCATCGTACCTAGTGCAAATTGTGAAATGGATTGCTTATCTTTAGTAACAAAATGTTTCAAAATGTCACTCCTAACGTTTACAATATTATATATAAATAAGTATAACTCAATTTAACTACTGAATATAGTGAGGTAATACAAGATGAATCAAAATGATGATCAATTAGTTGAAAAGAAACTATCGCATAAAGATATTTATAAAGGAAAAATTATTGATGTTACTGTGTACGATGTTGAATTACCAAACGGAGAAACGAGTAGTAGAGAAGTTGTGTATCATCAAGGTGCAGTAGGAATTATCGCTGTGCACGATGGATATATGTATTTTGTAAAACAGTATAGAATTGCGGCAGAAGAAGTTTTATTAGAGATTCCTGCTGGTAAGATAGAACCGAAAGATACACCTGAACAAACAGCTATAAAAGAGTTAAAAGAAGAAACGGGTCTAGTCGCTAAAGAGGTTCAATATTTACAAGAGTTTTATGTATCTCCTGGATTTTCTAATGAAATCATCTATTTATTTGAAGCAGATCAATTAGAGCTTGAAGAACAAAAATTAGATGAAGATGAATTTTTAGAAATTGAAAAAATTAAAATAACTGATCTAGAACACTTAATGAAAGAAAACGTGTTTAGAGATGCGAAAACGTTAATCGCAGTTCAACACGTTTTATATTCAAACAATTATAAATAAGAACATAAAACAGTCGTTTTTATTTAAACTATTTTAAATAAGCACCATTTCTAGTATAATTAACTATGAAAATCGGAGTGGTGCAAGTGGAAACTAAATTGAAAACAGTTAAAGAACAGTTACAACAATCAGGTTATAAACTGACACCTCAAAGGGAAGTCACGTTACGCGTATTACTTGAAAATAACAGTAAACATTTAAGTGCAGAAGATGTGTTTCAACGCGTTAAAGAAAAGTATCCTGAAATTGGTCTTGCAACTGTATATCGTACATTAGAATTACTATGTGATCTAAAAATTATTGTTAAAGCAAATTTCGGCGACGGTGTCTCAAGGTATGATTTTAAAGAGCCTGGTGAAAAGCACTTTAATCATCATTTAATTTGCGTAAAGTGTGGAAAGATTATTGAAGTTGAAGATGATCTTTTATATGACGTTGAACAAATCGTCGAACACGAGTTTAATTTTAAAGTACTGAATCATCGTTTGACATTTCACGGTGTATGTCACGAATGCCAAATGAAGGAAGACAATAATGAAAAATAACGAAAGAGATATAGAAGATTATCTGTCGTTTTTAAGAATAGAACGCGGTCTTTCTAACAGTACTTTAGACTCTTACGCACAAGACCTTAATTTATATCGCGATTTTTTAGATAAATTAGACCTTACTTTTAGTACAGTTTCTTCTACTGATATCATTAACTTTTTAAAAGAAGAAAAAGAAAAAGGCAAACGCTCGAAAACACTTGCACGACTCCAGTCAACGTTAAGAAATTTCCATCAATATTTAATTAATGACGGGAAAACAGATAAAAATCCTGCTGCACTTTTGAGTAGTATAAAAATCGAACAATCACTTCCTGACAGTTTAACGATTGAAGAGATGGAACAGCTACTAGATACACCGGAACCTACGACATCAGGCATTAGAGATAAAGTTATGATGGAACTACTCTATGCAACAGGTATCCGTGTTTCAGAACTCATTTCAATGAATACGATCAATGTAAATAGTGAAATGGGTTTTATTACTGTTGTCGGTAAAGGCCAAAAGGAACGTATTATCCCAATTACGGATTACGTCGCAGAGTTATTACAAGAATATATAGTCGATATACGAATCAATCTACTAAAAGATAAAGATACGGATGCATTATTTTTAACAAATCGTGGTAATAGTTTTACAAGGCAAGGCGTATGGAAGATGATTAAAAAGTATAATTTACTGAGTGGTATTTCAAAAAATGTCACACCACATACATTCAGACATACTTTTGCAACACATTTAATTGAAAATGGTGCAGACTTAAGAATTGTTCAAGAACTACTTGGTCATACAGACATTTCAACAACACAAGTATATACACATCTTTCTAAAAAATCAGTGAAAGAAATGTATGACAAATTTCATCCGCGAAAATAAAGGAAGAAGGTTAATTATGTTTAAAAGAATTCATTTAATCGTATTAGACTCTGTTGGAATAGGAGAAGCTAAAGATGCTGAAATCTTTGGTGATAAAGGAGCACACACTTTAAAACACACGTTAGAATCTAAAGCAGTAGATCTTTCAAACCTTGAATCACTTGGTCTAGGATGTATAGAAGAATTACCTGGATTAAATTGTCCTAAACAACTGAATGCATTTTTTGCGAAGATGAGTGAGGTATCACGTGGGAAAGATACGATGACTGGTCATTGGGAAATTGCAGGTTTAAACATTAAAACACCATTTAAAACATATCCAGACGGATTTCCTGACGCACTTATCAAAAAAATAGAAGAAAAAACGAATCGTAAAGTCGTATGTAATTTACCATATTCAGGAACTGAAGTGATCGATGATTACGGTGAAGACCATATGAAGACGGGTGATTTAATCGTCTATACTTCAGCAGACCCTGTACTTCAAATTGCTGCACATGAAGAGGTCATTCCTGTCGATGAATTATATGAGATTTGTGAAACGGTCCGTGAACTGACATTAGACGATGAGTTTTTAGTTGGTCGCGTAATTGCAAGACCATTCATTGGAGAAGGTAAAGGTAAATTTACAAGAACTGAAAATCGTCACGATTATGCACTCAGTCCGTTTGAACCGACTATATTAGATGCGTTAAAAGATAACGATTATACAGTATATGCCGTCGGTAAAATAAATGATATTTTCAACGGTCAGGGTATTACTGATATGGTTCGTACGAAAAATAATATGGATGGTGTCGATAAATTACTCAATGTTATGGATAAAGATTTTGAGGGACTATCATTTACTAACTTAGTAGATTTTGATGCAGTTTATGGTCACCGAAGAGATAGTGAAGGATATGCGGATGCATTAAAAGAATTCGATGACCGTTTACCAGAGATTTTTAGTAAATTAAAAGAAGATGATTTACTGATTATCACTGCAGACCACGGTAATGATCCAACATTTACAGGTACAGACCACACACGAGAGTATGTTCCATTAATTGTAACTTCAAAAAAGCAGTTTGATTACAAAAAAATAAATGACCGTAAAACTTTTAGTGATGTAGCTGCTACTATTGCAGACAATTTTAATGTACAATTTAGTACACATGGTAATAGCTTTTTAGGAGAAATAAAATAGATGGATAAGGCAAAAGTATTTGTATTTCTATTTATATTGATCGTCTCGTTAATTTGGGGTTTCATTTACTGGATATACGTCGTCTAAGACTAAACGTCACGTTTAGTCTTTTTTAATTAAAGATAGGTTGTGAACTTATGAAAAATTATGAAGTAGAGTTAGACGTCTTTCACGGACCACTCGATTTATTACTTCATCTTATTAAAGAGTTAGAAATTGATATTTATGATATACCGATGGCAGTATTAACGGAACAATATATGAATTATATTAAGCAGATGACAGAGCTTGAAATTAACGTTGCGAGTGAATATTTAGTTATGGCGAGCGAGCTTTTAAGAATTAAAAGTAAGATGCTTTTACCTGAACCGCCACTTGAAGAATATACAGAAGATCCGCGTGAAGAGTTAATTTCACAATTGCTAGAGTATCAGAACTATAAAATGTATGCTGAGGAGTTAAAGCAACTAAAAGAAGCAGCTGAACAATTTTTAGTGAAAGCACCTCATGAATTTGAAGAAGTCGAAGTGAGTGATACATTTTCTATTTCCCTAGAAGAACTCATTACAGCTTATAACAAAGTAAGACAAAGAGTTGACGTTCAAAATACACACAGTTTTATTACGACAGAATCGTATACACATGAGGAAGCGACACTCTTTTTAAAAAAACGGTTTGAAAATCAGAATGAATTAACGTTAGAAGAAATGTTTTCGTCTGGCGTAAAACGATATCAAGTCGTTCAAATATTCCTAACGCTGTTAGAAGGTATTAGCCAAAGCACATTTAAGTTCGAAAAAAATAACGATGAATATACATTTATAAAATTAAAGGACGTAGCATAATGAGTGTAGAAAAAATTGATATCGTAGAAGCGATGCTTTATATCGCAGGAGACATTGGTGTGAAAGAGTCATCATTAATTAAAAATATCCCAATTACAAAAGATGAGTTAGAACAATCTGTAGAGTTATACAACAAACATAAAAAACACTTAAATATTCTCGTTCATGATGACATTTATTATTTAAAAACGACTCCGATTGTTGAAGAATACATTCTAAAGTTATTAAAGGAACGTCCAAGTAATAAATTGTCAAACCAAGCTTTGGAAGTATTGTCTATCATTGCGTATAATCAACCAGTAGCAAGAGGTATGATTGAAGAGTTACGAGGTGTATCTCCAGACGGTCCAATTCAGACACTTTTAAATAAAAATTTGATTCAACGTGTATCCATTGAAAATGACCGCCGAACATTTTATAAGACGACACAGACATTTTTAGAGATTTTCGGTCTCGAGACAATTACAGATTTACCAAATGCCGATGAAATTGAAGAAGATGAACATATCGAACTATTCTTTAACCAGTTAAAAGGAGAAAATGATGAGTAAAGTTAGACTAAACAAAAAAATTGCAGATGCAGGTATAACGTCCCGTCGTAAAGCAGAACAATTAATATTAGATGGTCAAGTAAAAGTAAACGATAAAGTATGTAAAGAACTTGCAACGTTCGTTACTGATAAAGACAAGGTAGAAGTTAATGGTATTCCAATTGAAAATGAAACGCCGATTTATATTTTATACCATAAACCGACAGGAGAGGTGTCTACAGTAAGTGACGATAAAGATCGTCGTACGGTTGTAGACAAGTTCGACCACTTAAATACGCGCATTTATCCAGTTGGTCGTCTAGATTACGATACTTCGGGAATTTTATTACTCACAAACGATGGAGAATTTACAAATTATATGACCCATCCACGTTATGAGGTAGAAAAAACATACCGCGCAAAAATAAATAAAAGTTTAACAAATAGAGAACTTAAAGAGTTAGAAAACGGAGTTATGCTAGAAGACGGAAAAACTTCTAAAGCAATCGTTGAAGTTATTAGAGATAAAAAAGATATGGATATGATTGTACAATTAACGATTACTGAAGGTAGAAACCATCAAGTCCGTCGTATGTTTGAATATTTTGATGCAGAAGTAATTAAACTTAAACGTATTGGCTACGATTTCTTAACAATTGAAGGAGTTCCGACTGGTGAATATCGATTCTTAACACCTCACGAAGTTAAACAATTAGTCGGACATGCAAAAGCAGTTTCGAAGTAGTTTAATTGTCAAAGTTCTGTCAAAAACAAGATACTATAACTGCTATAATATATATAAGATATTAAAGAGGGGGGAGCGTTCATTGAGTAGATCCGTACGTAATATCATACGTATAACGATTATTATCGGAATCGTTGTATTAACTGCTGTGACTCTTTGGTTCAATTTTTCATCGAAAAATCAATCGACGAAAGTCGGAGACACCGCTGTAGATTTTAAATTGAAAACAACAGAAGGTGAGGTCATACACCTATATGAACTCACTAAAGAAAAAGGAGTTATCATCAACTTCTGGGGTACATGGTGTAAACCATGTCGTGAAGAAATGCCACACTTAAGTGAAGCGAACGACTTAGGTGAAGGAAGCGATTATGAAATCATTACAGTAAACGTTTCAGAAAACAAACAACAAATTAATCAATTCTTAAATAGCATTGACGAAGAAGTCAATTTAAGAATGGCTATGGATAGTGATCGTAGCGTAACTAAAGCTTATAACGTTGGACCTTTACCAACGACGATTGCTGTTGATAAAAATAATAAAATTGTTAAAAAACAAGAACATCAGTTAACTCAAGAAGACATACAAGATTTTATAAGAGAATTAAATGATAAAGGTGAATAATATGTCTAGCGAAAAGGATTCAATCAAATGCCCGCACTGTGGACATGTCAATCCACCGGGTACTCAATTATGTCAGTCATGTGGATTACTGATTAATGAAGATTATGATAAAAAGAAAATTAAAGATGTCATGCGTTACGATGGAAGTGCAGTTCGTTCTAAAGTAAAATCGTCTTCTTTATTCGATAAAATTTGGATATTTTTCACTTCCATTAGAAACGGTGTTATTATTATCGCGTTAATTGCTATAGCATCGGCAATCGGAACGATTCTACCACAAGAATACTTTATTCCTGTCGGTGTAAATGCAAGTGATTATTACTATGAAAACTACGGTTCGTTTGGAAAATTATATTATAGTTTAGGATTCCATAACTTATATTCTTCATGGTGGTTCTTACTATTAAATGCAATGCTTGCATTGTCTATTATTGCAGCGAGTATCGACCGTGGAGTGCCGTTATTTAAAACACTATATAATCAAGGGGTTAAAAAACACCCTTCATACTATAAAAGACAAAGAATTTACCTACATAATGAAGATGTAGCAAGTGATGATATTGATCATTTAATTAGTGATTTTAAAAAGAAAAAATATAATATTCGTCAAGAAGATAATTCGTACCTCCTTGAAAAGGGGCGTTTGTCACGTTATGGTCCGTACATTAACCATACGGGATTAATCATATTATTAATCGGAAGTATGCTACGTTTCTTCCCTGGAATGTATTTAGATGAACTTGTCTATGCACCTGAAGGAGAGACGGTACAACTTCCAGGTACAGATGGTAAATATTATATTCGTAACGATAAATTTATTATTGACACGTACGATAAGGATTCAGGATCAGTGTTCGATAAATCTTTAAGTACGCAAGGTGAGCTTGCAAGTAACTATCAAACGAACATTACGTTTTATGAAAATGAATCTGCAGATATCGTAGGTTCAGAGCCTGACTTAAAAGAAATCGATCAAGCTGAAATAAAAGTAAACCATCCGTTCATACATGACAGTTATCATTTATACCAGTCGAGCTTTGATATGTCTGCGATGAAATCGATGACATTCGAACTTCAAGATAAAGATGGGAATGTATTATCCGAGCCGTTTGAAATTGTCTTTAAAGATTACTTGGATACGTACAAAGTTAAAGGAAAAGATGGAAATGACTTTGAAGTCCAACTTAGGTCGTTTGCACCAGACTATGCTGGAGTAGGTAATAACGGAACGTTAATTTCTAACACACCTGTTCCACGAAATCCTGCATTCTTATTTGAAGTTAATGACAGTGATGGTAGCGAGGAGTATTCTCTCATTCAAATTCAGAATACGACAGATATTTCTAAAGATAATAAATACAGTATTAAATTTGTTTCGATGGAAAACGAAGTTGTCAGTGTATTAACACTTAAGAAAGATAAAACTATGTTCTTAATCGGTGCAGGTTTTGTTATTTTCCTAATCGGTGTGTTTATCGGTTCATATGTGAACCATAGACGTATATGGATTAATACAGATAATGGTCTTACACTTGCAGCACATACGAATCGTAACTACTACAGTATTACAAAAGAGATTAATGAAGCACTCGATAAATATAATTTAGGCTATGTAGAAGATAGCGACTCTAAAGTTCATAATGAACGAATGAAAGGATAATGGTTATGACCGATCATTTACTATTAAAGATCAGTAACATCTCAATGTTTATTGGATTTATATTATTACTTATATCACTCGTACCACTTGGTATGAGTATTAGTTCTAAACGATCATCACGATATGCGAATATAGCAATTTGGATTGTTACGATCGCATTTATATTAGAACTCACTTATTTTGTGTTTAGATGGCTTGCAACTGGACATGCGCCTGTATCTAACCTTTTTGAATTTATTGCGATGTTCTCTATCATGCTAATTTTTGGATACTTAGTAACGTATCACTACTATAAAACGAAAGTTTTTGGATTGTTTGCGATTCCGGTTTCGTTGTTATTACTCTGGTATGGTGCATTATTCTCAACAGATGTAGCACCACTTATTCCAGCGTTACAAAGTAACTGGCTTGCAATTCACGTCATTACAGTAACGATTTCATACGGGATATTATCGATGAGTGCCGTTGCGGGATTCATTTATTTACTAAAAATTATTCCTGAAAATGAAAAGTCTTGGAGATCATTTTTCTTAGAAACAATTACGTATTTTATAATCGTCATTGTGACATTTATGTTAATGATGGTTCTTATGCGCGGCGTCGTGAAATACGAAGCAGACTTCTTCTATGTTAATCAGCAAGGTAATGAATCCGTTGTAACGTATAATTTACCGAGCTTAATTAACTACAAAGATTCAATTCCAGTTGAGCATTTAGGAAATAATGAATACGATCGTACAGAGCACTTTACAACAGGTATTGAAGTTCCACCGATCATAAAAGCTCATTCATTAAATACGGTAATATGGTCTATCGGTGTCGGTTTAATCGTTTATGGGTTATTACGACTCATTTTAAGAAGACGTATTTACACATTACTTAAACCAGTTGCTAATAAAGCCGACTTAAACTTAATGGACGACATTGGATATCGTTCAGTAATTATCGGTTTCCCATTATTTGCTTTAGGTGGTATTTTCTTCGCAGCTATTTGGGCACAAGCAGCTTGGAGTAGATTCTGGGGATGGGACCCGAAAGAAACATGGGCCTTTATTACGTTTATGTTCTATACAATTTTCTTACACTTACGTATTAATAGAGGGTACGAAGGTGAAAAATCAGCGTGGTTAGCCGTTGCAGGATTTTTCTTAATCTTATTCAACTTAGTCGCAATTAACTTAATTGTCGCAGGCTTACATTCATACGCTTAAAGAGGTGACGAAATGTCGAAACGTAAAGTATTGGTTGTAGATGATGAAGAAAGAATTCGTAAACTCGTCATCTTATATTTAGAAGCAGATGATTATGAAATTACAGAAGCAGATAATGGTGACGATGCTTTAGAACTTGCAATGAATGAAGACTTTGATTTGATTATTTTAGATGTAATGATGCCTGGTAAAGATGGGTTTGAAGTGACGAGAGAGCTAAGAATGCATAAATCAACACCGATTCTCTTATTAACTGCTAAAGGTGAAGAAAATGACGTATTAGAAGGTTTTGAAGCAGGTGCTGATGATTATGTTAAAAAGCCATTCTCTCCACGAGAAGTGTTGCAGAGAACTAAAGCTATTTTAAAACGTTCATCAGAAACTGCGTATATGAAGTTTGATTCATCCAGTCGCGACATTATCGTCTATGAGCATTTAGAAATCGATAACGATGCACACAAAGTAACGGTAGATGGGCAATATGTAAATTTAACGCCGAAAGAGTACGAGTTATTACTATTTTTAGCCGAAAATCCAGACAAAGTATTCGATCGTAAAGAACTGTTAAAAGAAGTTTGGAATTATGAGTTTTACGGTGATTTACGAACAGTCGATACACATATTAAACGTTTGAGAGAGAAGTTAAATGATGTATCTGTCGATGCAAGTTTAATGATTCAAACTGTTTGGGGCGTCGGATATAAATTCGTGGTTACAGAATGACGATTAAAAATAGTTTAGTTGTAAAACTGTGGTTTACTATCATCATGATAGTAACCGCAGTTTTAATTATATTGTCCATTAGTTTAGCTTTTTACTTTAGAAACTACGCTCTAAATAGTAGCGATCAAAAACTATTAAACGATTTAGAGCGTATAGAACAAGAAATACTCAGTCAACACGAACCTGTCATTGAATCTACAAAAGTAATTACTGAAGAGAACTTAATCATTTACCAAGACGGTCAATTTGTATCGAGTAATACAGAGACAGACCGATCTGTGTTTAACTACATTTTAAATAGTGAAGGCCTACAAGAGGATACTTTTTTCGTTAAAGATGAAGAAAACATCGATTACATGGTAAAAGTGCTTAATATGACGCAGTACTATGATACAGATACAATGCTTATAAAATACTCGGATATGTCACCGATTTATAAATCGATACGTGATATTACGATGATTATATCAGTGAGTGCTTTTGTATTATTTATCGTTACGACATTATTTGCTTTTATTTTAATCCAAAGAATTACTGATCCATTAATTGATTTGAGAAATGCTTCGTTAAAAATGGCAAGTGGAAAATTCCAAAAATTAGAAGTTAAAAATTTTGATGAAATCGGAGAATTGACACTTGCATTTAATAAGATGAGTGAAGATATTAAAGGAAATATCGATAACCTCGAGTATGAGAAAAACTTGAGAGAATCAATATTCACATCAATTTCTGATGGTATAGTATTTTTTGATGAATCAAACAGTCAAATTTACCGAAATAAAGAAGGTAATACATGGTTCAAAGAGATTTCACAGCATGAAAGCTTAATAGAAAAAATTAACGAATGTATTATTCGCTGTCGGGAAAACTTTGAATCTTATTCGATTACTGAAGAGCTAGATACAGATACGTATATTGAAATTTTCTTTACACCTGTGAATTATGCAGAGTCAAAAACAGGTGTTACGATGACTATCCGTAACGTGTCGCATGAGAAGAAACTAGAAACAATGCGCGCACAGTTTATATCGAGTGTATCTCATGAGTTAAAAACTCCAATGGTTATGGTCACTGGTTATACTGAGGCATTACTAGATGAAATTGTCACTGATCCAAAAGAAGTAAAGAATATGTTAAGTATTATTAAAGAAGAATCTGACCGTATGAATCACTTAATCAACGAGTTAATTGAAATTAATAAGTTAGAAACTGAATCGGGATTATTTAATATTAAAGAAAATGATTTAAACGTGTTGATGGCTGATTTACAGAAGCGATTTGATTATGAAATGAAGAAAAATCAGTTGAACTTTAAAGTTAAAAATAGGCTAAATAATTCTCTCGTTCCTTTTGACTATGATAAAATGTACCAAGTGTTTACGAATTTAATCGATAATTCAATTAGATAT
The DNA here is from genome assembly GCF_001815515.1 of Nosocomiicoccus sp. HMSC059G07. Classification (NCBI taxonomy): domain Bacteria; kingdom Bacillati; phylum Bacillota; class Bacilli; order Caryophanales; family Staphylococcaceae; genus Nosocomiicoccus; species Nosocomiicoccus sp. HMSC059G07. The sequence continues at coordinate 223,464 of NZ_KV820808.1, read as the reverse complement.
ACTTCAGACGGAGATACTATCTCAATAAACATTGACGAAACGAACACTCATGTAGTGATTACATTATCTGATACAGGTATTGGTATGAAAGCTTCAACGCTAAATCGTATATTTGAACGTTTCTATAAAGAAGATAAAGCAAGAACCAGAGGTAAACAAGGTACAGGTCTTGGACTTAGTATCGTAAAAAGTATTATTAATGGCCATAAAGGAACAATTACGGTTGATAGCGAGTACGAAAAAGGCACGACATTTATTATGACGTTAAGTAAAGGAGAACAACTATGAACCAGTCACAGATTTACAAAATAATTATGATTAGTATTTTATCAGCGATTTCTTTTATACTCATGCTGATAAGCGTACCACTACCATTCTTTCCACCATTTTTAAAATTTGATATTGCAGATATTCCTGCCTATATAGGATTTATACTATTCGGTGGTGGAGTCGGAGTTTTAATAATAGCTATAAAAATTATCATATATGGTTTTCTCGTTTCCAGTGAACCAATCGGTCCGATAGCGAATTTACTCGCATCACTTAGTTACTTAATTCCGATATATATTATCTATGTTAAAAGTAAAACGAGCAAAAGTTTAATAACGGGAATTGTCGTCGGTACACTATTCATGACGTTCGTGTTATCGATACTTAATTACTTTATCTTATTACCATTATATGGAATGATTTTAGATCAGCGTGCAGTGTTTGAAAACGTAAAAACACTTGTAACAGTAGGTATCATTCCATTTAACATCGTAAAAGGTATTTTACTCGGTGTAGTCATCTATATCGTTCACACAAAATTAATTCCAATACTGAAAAAGCAAAAAGAAAAGAGTACTCTGTAAAACTGATGTGCTACCCTAAAGTTGGATTTTAGTGTCCAACTTTAGGGGTGCAGCTCATTAAAAACAGAGTACTCTTTTTTATTCAAACTTTAACGGATCTCCGTCGAACGGTTCATCGGCTACTTTTATGGAATCTGTCGGACACCCTAGATACGCCATCTCAAGGTCACCAAGGAGTTCTTCAGGAACAGGTGTTATACCTTCATTGTTATCGAGTATGGAGTACGAAATTCCGTCATCGTCATAATCGAAAATATCCGGCGCTGACGCTCCACATGCTCCACAAGCAATACAAGTGTCCTGGTCAGAAATAGTATATTTAATCGTCACATTGTCACCTCTTAATAACACTATATTAAGGTGTTTATTTCTTCTTTTCAACCAATTGCTTTTCAAAAATTCCTCGCTTTCGAATTCCCTTTAAAAGTATAGGAAAAAAGACTATAATAAAAGTAATAATGTATGTAGGGTAGGAATGTATTATGAAAGATGATTTTTATAAAGATATACAGCATAAACGTACTGATACAAATAAAGATGAACGAACAAGACGTCGATCTAGAAAAAATAAAGTAGACGAACAGTTCAGCCGTAGCGCGAAGTATAATCGTGAAGAAAATAAAACTGTAAAAAATGAAAATAAAAAAGAAAACAAACCTAAAAAAGATGACGATAAGTCTGTAATTGCTGCAATTTTAGCATCCTTCAAGAGTACTTCATCGAAATATGGTGATCAGTTTTCTAAAGAGATGCAGCAATCAAAATCAAAGTTAAAAGATTTTAAAAACAAACATTTAAACACTCAATCAATTAAAAACAATAAAAATAAAAAGTCTCTACTCGTTTTACTCGCACTTTTAATTCCGTTAACTCTCGTTTTAGGTGTAATGATTGTCTCTAACTTTTGGCCTTCAGGTGACGGTATAGATGAACAATCTGTTGCAAGCGATAAAAAAGAAGAGAACACGAGACAAATTGACAAAGAATTTGAAAGTAAAAAAGCTGAATTAGAAAAGCAGTTTGCAAAAAACAAAGATAGTAACTCTAATAAAAAGAGTAAAGATAATAAAGACGGTGAAGAAGTCGCTTCAAATAAAGATGGTAATCTGCCAGCGAAATACTCTGAAGAACAAATCGCAAGTCTTGAAAAGCTTGGTCAATCAGTCATTTCATCTAAGAAAGAATCTGACGTAAAGAAAGCTGAACAAAAAGCTGCTGAAGAAAGAGAACGTGAACGCCAAGCAGAAGAGGCTAAAAAGAAAGAAGAAGAAGAAGAGAATAAAGTCGGAGCGACACACGTTGTTACTGCGCAAGATAACTTATACCGAATCGCACTGAGATATTATGGTTCAGGTTCACAAGAGAACGTCCAAAAAATAAGAGATGCGAACGGTATTCCTGGAAACAACTTAACAGTTGGTCAAGAACTCATTATTCCATAAGAAAAGGTGTCATGAATGTCAAAAATTAATATAACAATTGATGGTCCTGCTGCCGCTGGTAAAAGTACCATCGCAAAAATTGTTGCGAATCAATTAAATTATAAATATTTAGATACTGGTGCAATGTACCGAGCGGTTACTTTATATTCTCTGAATTTAAGTGAATCACTTACTGAATCAAATATTACAGACGCTAAAATAAATTTTAGTGAATCTGGAGATGTATTTTTAAACGATACGAACGTTACAAAAGATATACGTAATAGTGAAGTAACAAATAGAGTAAGTTCTATTGCTTCAATCGATTTTGTACGTGATTATCTTGTCGATATGCAACGCGAAATAGCAGCAGATAAAGGTATCGTAATGGACGGTAGAGATATCGGTACTGTTGTAATCCCAGATGCTGAGTTAAAAATTTATTTAACAGCGAGTCCTGAAATTCGTGCAAAACGTCGACTTATTGAAGAAGAAGCTCGTGGAAATAATATTACATTAGATAATTTAATTAAAGAAATCATTGCACGTGATGAAAGTGATATGAACCGCGAACATTCACCGTTAAAAAAAGCTGAAAGTGCAATAGAGATTAATACTGATAATATGACGATTGACGAAGTTGCGTCGGCAATTTTAAACTATGCACGCGAAAGGATTAACGACAATGTTTTATAAAGTTATGAAAGTATTTGTGACGTTATATTACCGAGTGCGTCATAAAATCACAGTCATCGGTGAAAATAACATTCCAAAAGAAGGGCCTGTTTTACTCGCTGCAAATCACAAATCATTACACGATCCACCAGCGATTGGTATTTCCGTAAAACGTGAGATGTCATTTTTCGCAAAATCCGAGCTGTTTAAAAACAAATTATTCGGTGCAGCAATCCGTAATTTAAATGCAATACCTGTCAATAGAGGTAAAGGAGATCGTGCGGCATTAAAAACGTCGATTGAGGCATTAAAAGAGGGACGCATGCTGTTAATGTTTCCAGAAGGGACACGTAATAAAGATAGAAATGATGAGTTAAGACCTCTTCAAGAAGGTGCAAGCTTTATCGCAATGAGTGCAAAAGCGCCGATTGTTCCAGTTGCTGTACGTGGAAATTATGATGATAAAAAGGGCGTAACGATTATATTCGGTCAACCTATATATACAGATGAGTTAAGGAAAGATGGTTTAAAGAGAAAAGATATTACGAAAATTTTAGAAAATAATCTAAATAATTTGTTAAATGGACCTTTACACCTTGACAAATAGCTAGATTTATAGGAACTTAATAGTATTAAGCGTTTTAAAATTGGAGGATAACGGTATGACAAACGAAGAAAAATTTGAAGAAAACTTAGAAGTTGAAAACACAGAAACTGTTGAGTCTAAATACAACGAAGGCGACGTTGTAACTGGTAAAGTTTCTAAAGTTGAAGAAAAGTTTGTAGAAGTTGAACTTGAAGACGGTACGACTGGAGTCGTTCCAATTAGTCAATTAACTTCAAAACGAATTGATACAACAGATGAGATTGTAAGTCTTGATGATGAGCTTACAGCTAAAGTAATTAAAATCGAAGATGAGTCAACAGTAGTTGTTTCTGTGCGTCAATATGAGACAGAAGAAGCATACAATGACTTAAAATCTAAAAAAGAAAACGATGAAACAATTCAAGCAGAAGTAATTGAGGTTGTTCCTGCTGGATTAGTTGTTGACGTCGGTGCACGTGGTTTCATCCCTGCATCACTTATTTCAACGCAGTTCGTTGAAGACCTTACTCAATTTGATGGTCAAACTCTAGACGTTAAAGTTGAAGACGTTGATCCAGACAATAACCGTATTATTTTAAACAGACGCGTTTTAGAAGAAGCAGCTGAAAAAGAAGAGTTACTTAAAAACTTCGATTCACTTGAAGAAGGTGAAGTCGTTGAAGGTGAAGTCGTTCGTACAACAAACTTCGGTGCTTTCGTTAATGTTAATGGTGTAGATGGGCTCGTACACATCTCAGAAATTGACTACAACAGAGTAGATAGCGTTGAAGATGCTGTTTCAATTGGAGACACAGTCAATGTAAAAATTCTTTCAGTAGACAAAGATAACGAAAGAGTATCACTTTCAATTAAACAAGCTGGAGACAGCCCGTTCGATAAATTCTTCAACGAGCATAAAGTCGGCGACGTTGTAAAAGGAACTGTTAAACGCCTAGTAGACTTCGGTGCTTTCGTAGAAGTTGCTGAAGGTGTAGAGGGGCTTGTTCACGTATCAGAAATTTCATATGATCATGTTGAACACCCACAAGACGTATTAAAAGCAGAAGAAGAAGTCGATGTTAAAATTATCGGATTCAACGAAGAAGACGAGAAAACATCACTTTCAATTAAAGCAACAAAAGAAAAACCACAACGTCCAGTTCAACAAAAAGATAAAACAGTTTATAAAGACGAAGAAGACGATGCACCTACATTAAGAGATATTTTAGGTGACAAACTTAAAGATTTAGGTCTTTAATCATACGTAAAAGAGCGAGGGAACTCGCTCTTTATTTTTTTATAGAATAAAATTAGAGTTATGATAAAATATAAGAGAAATGAGGGAAGTTGAATGATACCTACAGTAGCAGTCGTGGGACGACCGAACGTTGGAAAATCCACGTTATTTAATAGAATTATTGGAGAAAGAAAATCAATTGTAGAAGATACTCCAGGCGTTACAAGAGACCGAATATATGCTACAGGAGATTGGCTCGGTCATGAATTTAATATCATAGATACTGGTGGAATTGAACTCGATGACAACTTATTCCAAAATGAAATTTCAGTACAAGCAGAAATTGCAATTAATGAAGCTGATGTAATAGTAATGGTTGTAAATGGACGTGAAGGTGTTACAAATGATGATGTTCACGTTGCGAATATTTTACATCGTTCAAAAAAACCTGTCGTATTAATGGTCAATAAAATCGATTCATACGAAATGCGTTCAGAAATATATCAGTTTTATGAATTAGGTCTAGGCGACCCTTATCCAGTATCTGGTTCTCATGGTTTAGGATTAGGAGATGTTCTAGATAAAGTCATTGAAAACTTTAGTACATTAAACTATGAAGTCGATGAAGATGACTCAATTAAAGTTTCTTTAATTGGACGACCGAACGTTGGTAAATCTAGTTTAGTCAACGCAATACTCGGCGAAGATCGTGTTATTGTCTCGAATATTGCTGGGACGACTCGAGATGCTATCGATACAAAACTTGAAAAAGACGGGTTTAACTATACATTTGTCGATACAGCGGGTATTCGTAAACGAGGAAAAGTGTACGAAAACACAGAAAAATATTCGGTATTACGAGCTAACGTTGCGATTGAACGAAGCGACGTAGTTTTACTCGTTTTAAACGGCGAAGAAGGTATTCGAGAACAAGATAAACGCATTGCAGGAATTGCACATGAAGCAGGAAGAGCAATTGTTATAGTCGTTAACAAATGGGACGCCGTTGAAAAAGATACACAAACGATGCGTAAATTCGAACTAAAGATTAGAGATCAATTTAGATTTTTAGATTATGCACCAATTGCATTCGTTTCAGCGAAAACTAAAAGTCGTGTGCATACGTTATTCCCACTTATTCATACAGCCGATAATGCACATAAGCAACGCGTTCAATCGAGTGCGTTAAACGAAGTGCTAGTAGATAGTGTTGCAATGAATCCTACACCGACAGATAAGACAGGAAAACGATTAAATATTTTCTACGGGACTCAAGTCAGCGTCGCACCACCGACGTTTGTAGTTTTTGTAAACGATCCAGAGCTCATGCATTTTAGTTATAAGCGATACTTAGAAAATCGTTTAAGAGAAGCTTTTGACTTTACAGGAACACCAATTCATATCATTACACGTCGTCGAAATTAATATAGGAGAGAGTTTTATGAATATAACAATTATAGGGACAGGTAGTTTTGGTACAAGTCTTTCAATGATACTCGATTCTAACAATCATCATGTACTAATGTACGGCAGAAATAAAAGTACTGTTCAAGAAATCAACAAAGATCATACGAACAAAAACTATTTAAAAGATATTACGCTAAGTGAGACAATTAAAGCGACAGATGATCTTAAAGATGCTATTAAGCATGGTGATATATTAATACTCGCAGTTCCAGTAAAAGCAGTCCGAACTGTAAGTAAACAAATTAACGATTATTTAAATGAATTAGATAAACAAGTGTTAATATGTCACGTTGCTAAAGGATTAGAACTAGGTACTCATAAACGTGTGTCTGAAATTATCATTGAAGAAATTGACGAAAAAAATTATATAGACGTCGCAATTTTAAGTGGACCATCACACGCAGAGGAAATCGCATTAAAACAACCGACAACAGTAAGTACAGCCTCAATAAATAAAACAGGTCAAAAGCAAATTCAAGATGTATTTATAAATAAATACTTTAGAGTGTATGAAAACAATGACTTAATTGGCGTGGAAGTAGGCGGTGCGCTTAAAAATATTATCGCCCTTGGAATTGGTATTTTAGATGGTCTAGGATTTGGAGATAATACAAAATCTGCTGTTATTACGCGAGGTCTTCATGAGATCGCAAGACTCGGTACTAAAATGGGTGCGAATCCTTTAACTTTTATGGGATTAACAGGTGTCGGTGACTTAATTGTAACAGCGATGAGTGAACATTCTAGAAACTTCAGATGTGGGAAGATGCTCGCTAGTGGACAGTCACTCGACGATATTGTTGAAAATATGGGAATGGTCGTCGAAGGTGTTAACACGACAAAAGCAGCATACGAGCTTGCAAAAATTCACGACGTCGATATGCCGATTACGAATGTATTGTACGAATATTTATTTGAATCAATCTCTGAGACAGATGCTTTAATCTCTTTAATGATGAGAGAAAGAAAGTCTGAAACGGAAGGTTTATTAGAAATTATGAGAAATCATTTAGAAGCGGAGAAATAAAATGTTTGATATATCTAGAATGGATTTAATGTGGGTGTCGTTTTATTCGATGGGTGCGATGGCACTTGCGGCACTCTTAATATATATCTCACGTTATAAAATGCCATATCGTTTCGTAAGTATTATCATGTCAATTATTGCATGGTTACTTCTAATATTTGCATTTATAACAATGATACTCGTATTAGGAGGCAGTAACCATGCGTAACGCATTAAAACTATTCGTTTTATTATCAGTTTCACTCTTACTAAGTGCTTGTATGTATCCACAGAGTGAGCGTGATAAAAATGCACAGCCAAAAGAATCACAAATTAAAATGGTCGAGAACGCAGTCAAACAATTCCAAGAAGATAACGATGGATTATTACCATTTAAAACAACTGAAAATCATCTAGAAAATAGAGAGTATTTACAATACCAAGTAGACTTTAACAAATTAGTTCCGGACTATATTAGTGATATTCCACCGACAGCGTTTGAAAATGGTGGACATTATCAATATGTCATTATCGATGAAGATACAGACCCTAAAGTAAAAATCGCAGATTTAAGAATTACGAACACAATTCGCTCGTTAACGACTCGTTTAAACGTACTTAGTGATCATGTTAAATTAGGTGATATGGTCGGTCCAAACGTTTATATGTTAGATTTAGACCATTATCATCTCGATCAAAATCCAACAGTTACGAGCCCATATACAGGTAATTCATTAAACGTATATTTTAATGGTGGAGAAGAATTTTTAGTTGATTATCGTGAAGATGTGCAACATATCATTGATGACCAAGAATTATCGTTTAAACCTGGCGAAGACGTACGCCACGTCTTATATGAACATACACCTGTCGTACCGATTTACAGTCCAGAATTAACCGTCGATGAAAACAATAATGTTATCTTTATGACGAGCAAAATAAAAAAAGAAGCAAATAAATAATAATATACTAAAGAATGCTGAAATATGTTGAAGTGACGGCATTCCTGTGGTAAAGTCAAAACATAATGATTAATCATTATATAGAATCTAGGAGGTCATTTAATTATGAACAAGACTGATTTAATTAACGTAGTAAGCGACAAAGCTGATCTTACTAAAAAAGATGCAGGTGCTGCTGTAGACGCAGTTTTCGAAGCAATCCAAGGATCACTAACTAAAGGTGAAAAAGTTCAATTAATCGGATTCGGTACTTTCGAAGTACGTGAGCGTGCTGCACGTAAAGGACGTAACCCACAAACTGGTGAAGAAATTGAAATTGCAGCATCTAAAGTACCAGCTTTCAAAGCAGGTAAAGCTCTAAAAGACGCAGTAAAATAAGAATTTTAATAGACCTAACTGATGTTAGGTCTATTCATTTATAAGGGTGATTTTTTTGTTGGCGTTAAGTGAAATTATGACTTATTTTGATGATGACATTCAAAACAAATATTCAAATTTTGTAAATGAACTAACTGATGATACATATTATTTATTTAAAGATAAAGAAATGATTGAAGCTGTTATAAAATTTAATATCGCATTACTTCTACTCGATGAAGAGCCTAACAAAGATACAGTCGAAACACATATTTTATACAATGATTTATTAATGACAGAGTTTTACAGTGCGATGGCAGATAAAGGTCATTACAAAATACTATCTGATATAGTAGTGCTAACAAAACAATCAATCTCAAAAAAATCAAAATGTTATGAAATGAATCAATTATCGTTTAAAAATAAAAAAGAGTTATTGTTTACGCCGATTGATTATTTAATTTCAAATGGATATATCAGTAACACTATAGATAAAACGATTGAAGCATTTTTAGATGATGGTGAAAATAATGAAAGATAATAAAATACAAAATATATTTAACACAATTTCAAAAGATTACGACCAAATGAATGACATTATAAGTTTTAAACAACATGATGTATGGCGTAAAAAGACGATGTCTGAAATTTTTCTTCACGATGATGATAATGTATTAGATCTATGTTGTGGAACTGGTGACTGGACAATTCAACTTGCTGAAAGTAATCCTAATGTAAATGTAATTGGATTAGACTTCAGTGAAAACATGCTAAAAGTTGCAGAGAGTAAAGTGAAACATCTTCAAAATGTAGAGTTACTTCAAGGTGATGCAATGGATTTACCGTTTGAAGATAATTCGTTTGATTTGATTACGATTGGTTTTGGTTTAAGAAATTTACCAGATTATAAACAAGCGCTTATTGAAGTGGCTAGAGTCCTAAAACCAGGCGGTCATTTCGTTATTCTAGAAACATCTAATCCGAATAACAAAGTCGTTGCGACATTATTTAACATATATTTCGGTAAAATCATGCCATTATTTGGAAAAATCTTTGCGAAAAGTGGCGAAGAGTACAAATGGCTCTATGAGTCAACGAGAGATTTTCTATCAAAAGAAGAGTTAAAAGATTTAATGGATTCAACTGGGTTTACAAATATAAAAATAGTCCCTCATAACATGGGTATGGCTGCAACCCATTTAGCATATAAACCGATTGATTATGACAAAACCGTTTAAATCTTTTATAAAGCCTGATTTAAAGAAAATAGAGGCGTATATTAAAAAGAATCTAGACCCAGGAACTTCTATAGTAAACGATGAAAGTTTTAATTTATACGTCACAGGCGGTAAAAAGCTTAGACCATCACTTGCACTTCTCGTTGGTAAATTAGGGGACAAAGATAAATATAATGATTTAATTAAAACTGCAGCGAGTTTAGAACTAATTCATATGGCAAGCTTAGTTCATGATGATATTATCGATGACTCAGAGACGAGAAGAAAACGTAAGACTACGTTTTATAAACATGGTTACTTTCAAGCAGTTAATACAGGTAACTTTTTAATTTCCAGTGCGATAGAAGCAGTGTCTCACATAGAACATCAAGAGTTTCACGACACATATGCTCTTGCGATGCGTCAAATTGTAGAGGGAGAGCTATTCCAATTCGATACTCAGTTTGACGATATGCAGACAATAGATAATTATTTAGATAAAATTTATAAAAAGACAGCGTTACTCATCGTATTAAGTATTAAACTTGGAGCATTTGCTACCAATGTTGATCGAAAAGTACTTAAATCTTTGATTGAATACGGATATAACGTTGGAATGAGTTTTCAAATTATAGATGACTATTTAGATTTTACAGCTAGTGAAAAAATCCTTGGTAAACCTAAATTTTCAGATTTAAAAAATGGTCATTATACATTACCTGTACTATTACTCAGAAATAAAGATAGCACATTTAGATCAATGTTAAAAAAGTATAGTAAGCATAGAGCAAACAGTGAAGAATTATCCAAATATATATTAGAATCTAATGCGATTCAAGAGTCAAAAGCAATAAGTAATAAATATTTAGATGACGCATTACAAAATGTGACGGATATTGAGTCACCAATTAAAGAATATTTAGTTGAAGTAGTAGAAAAACTGAGAGACAGATTAAATTAAAGTGACATTTATTACTCATAAATGATATGATATACAGAGACTAGTTAAAGGAGATTATGTCAAATGGAAAGAACATTTTTAATGATTAAACCAGACGGCGTTCAAAGAAACCTTATTGGACCAATCGTTGAGCGTTTAGAAAACAAAGGGTTTAAAATTGTAGGTGCAAAATTAATGCAAGTATCAGATGAGCTTGCTAAAACTCACTACGGTGAACACAGCGAAAAGCCATTCTTCGGTGAGTTAGTAGACTTCATTACTTCAGGACCAGTATTCGCAATGGTTTTAGAAGGTGAAAACATCATCAGTACTGCTCGCTTAGTTGTTGGTGCTACAAACCCTCAAGAAGCAGCTCCAGGAACAATCCGCGGAGACTTTGGTTTAACAGTTGGTAAAAATATTATTCACGGTTCAGACTCACCTGAAAGTGCTGAGCGTGAAATTAATCTTTTCTTTGATGAATCAGAGCTTATCGATTATAGCTTAATCAATAAAGATTGGATCTATTAATGATAACAAGGCTGAGTATAACTACTCAGCTTTTTATTTTATATAAATAAGAGGTGGATTCAATGAGATTTTTAACAGCAGGTGAATCTCATGGTAAAAAAGTGACGGCGATTGTTGAAGGATTTCCTTCAAATGTTCCGATCAATAAAGAACGTATGACTAAGGAATTATTCATGCGTCAAGGTGGATACGGTCGAGGTCGCCGTATGCAAATAGAGAAAGACACATTTGAATTTGGTAGTGGCGTAAGACATGGCTATACGTTAGGCAGTCCCGTTCAAATGGAAGTGAATAACGATGATTTCAAACAATGGGTAAACGTGATGCAGTCTGAACCGATTACAGATGAACAAATTAAAAAGATGAGAAGAGTGATTAAAGAACCAAGACCTGGTCATGCTGATTTAGTCGGTGGAATGAAATATAATCACAGAGACTTAAGAAACGTACTCGAACGTTCATCAGCAAGAGAAACGACAGCACGTGTACTCGTTGGAGCACTCTGTAAAGAGTTATTGCACGCTTTAAATATTGAAATGACAAGTCGTGTCGTTCAAATAGGTACAGTTATAGATGACGGCACATATACGTTTGATGAAATTAAAAATAATAAAGAATCATCTTCTGTTCGAATGGTTTCGGATGACAAAACTAAAGAAGCTGAATTGTTAATCGATCAAACAAAAGCAGCTGGAGATACGCTCGGTGGAGTTGTAGAAGTCATCGTTAAAAATCCGATTGTTGGACTTGGCTCACACGTACATTACGATACAAAACTCGATGGTAAAATAGCACAGTCTATCGTTAGCATTAACGCATTTAAGGGTGTAGAATTTGGAATGGGATTCAAGATGGCTGACTATCCAGGCAGTCAAGTCCATGATGAAATTCTATATAATCCTAACGATGGATTTACGAGACGAACAAACAATTTAGGTGGTTTTGAAGGTGGAATGACAACAGGCATGCCTGTTGTCGTACGCGGAGTAATGAAGCCAATACCAACACTTTATAAACCATTAATGAGTGTCAATATCGACACGAAAGAACCATTTAAGGCGACGATTGAACGTAGTGATCCAACTGCTGTTCCGGCAGCGAGTATCGTCGCAGAACATATGGTTGCAATCGAGATTACAAAAGCGATATTGGATAAGTTTGGTAGCGATGATTTCTCAGATATTCAAGAAAATATAAAAAAATATAATCAGCGTTTAGAGGAATACTAATGGACATTAAAACGGCTTATAATGATGACAATTATACGATTCATGTCGGTCATAATATTTATGACACACTTATTCATGATTACACAAAAGACTATAAAGACGTCTATTATATTATCGATGAATATGTATATGAATTATATGAAACTAAATTTTCACAGCTTAATCATGTAATAAAAGCACCGAGAGGTGAAGCTTTTAAGCATATTAATCCCGTTATGAATACAATTGATTCACTATTAGATTTAAATATAAAAAGAAATAGTTTAATCGTCGTTATCGGTGGTGGCGCGACAGGGGATGCGGGTGCGTTATTATCAAGTATTATACTTCGTGGTGTCGATTATATACACGTTCCAACTACACTTCTTAGTCACGACTCATCTGTCGGTGGTAAAACCGCAATTAACCGTCCACATGGAAAAAATTTAGTCGGCACATTTTATCGTCCAAAAGCAGTTATTTTTGATTTAAACTTTTTAAAGACGTTAGATGACGAAGAAATACTCAGTGGATTCGGAGAAGTCATTAAACATGCAATGTTAAATGATCAAATTACTGTAGAAAATTTAATGCATCAAAATAGACGTTGTATAAACATAGAACAACTAGAGCCATTTATTATTACTGGTATTAAAACAAAACTTAGATATGTCACAGAAGATGAAACTGAATCTAACGTCCGTAAAGCATTAAATTTAGGACATACATTAGGTCATGCATTAGAATATGAATATCAATTAAAGCACGGACATGCGGTAGTCTTAGGTTTATTATTTATGCTTTATGTTTCAAATGAGCGACTAAATAAATCATTCAATTTACAAAAATATGTCGAATATTTTAAATCAGTTGGTTATGACGTGTCTTATTTAAACGAACTCAATATTCCGAGTTTAATTGAACGGATGTCACACGATAAAAAGAATAATGAAACTGAAAAAATTCAATTCGTTTTACTTGAAGCATTCGGTACACCAAAGTTTGATAATATATGTATCGATGAATTAACACATTATTTAAAAGAATTTCAGGAGATTATATGATCGATAAATATAAAAAGAGATTTCGAGGCACGATAGAAGTACCTGGAGATAAATCAATTACGCACCGTGCAGTTATGTTAGGGAGTTTAAGTAAAGGTACGACGACAATATATCGTCCGTTAATTAGTGATGATATTTTAATGACAATCGATTCTATGAAACAGCTCGGTGTATCAATTGAATTAATAGATGAGAAAATCGTTATAAAAAGTAATGGTGTGGAGTCACTAAGAGAACCTAGCACCATACTATATACCGGAAACAGCGGTACAACAACAAGACTTTTAACAGGGGTTATTGCGGGTTTAAACTTCAATGCAACTATTAATGGTGACGAAACGATACAAAAACGTCCAATGCAGCGTATAAAGACACCACTTGAGCTAATGGGCGCGTCTATAGAACTTACACGTGAAAATTTTCCTCCAATTAATATTAAAAGAAAATCTCTAAACGGTATTACGTATCATATGCCAATCGCAAGTGCTCAAGTAAAAAGTGCAATTATATTTGCAGCGTTAGGAGCAAAAGGTCCAACGAGGATCATTGAAAAAGATATTTCTAGAGATCATACTGAACGTATGTTAGAAGATTTTGGAGCGAATATTCATACTGATGGTAATACGATTACCGTACACCCTGGCTATAATTTATTAGGAAAAGAGGTTGCCGTTCCTGGTGATATTTCAAGTGCTGCATTTTTAATGGTTCTTGCAGCAATTATTCCTGGAAGTGATATAACTATAGAAAACGTATCTCTAAATAAAACTAGAGATGGCATTATTACTGTTTTTAAAATGATTGGTGCAGATATTAAAGTTTTAGAAAGAAATAACGCCGGTGAACCGTATGGAGATATCCGCGTAAAATATAAGGAAAATCTAAAACCGTTTATTATAGACGGGCCATTAATTCCAAAGCTAATCGATGAAATTCCAATTCTTACAGTCCTCGGACTCTTTACGAATGGTAAAAGTATAATACGGGATGCACACGAATTACGAGTTAAAGAAACTGATCGCATATTAGCGGTCACACGTGAACTAGAAAAATTCGGTGCAGATTTTAATATTTATGATGATGGATTTGAAATATTAGAGAACCAAAACTTACAAAAAGCAAATGAAGAATTAAAAAGTTATAGCGATCACCGAATCATTATGATGCTAATCATTATGACAATAAAAATGAATCAACGACTCAATATCGATGATACGACTCATTTAAACGTGTCGTACCCAAATATATTAAAAGATATTGAATCACTGAAAATAGAGGTGGACTATGAATAATACAATTACGAAGGCAATTGATGAGTTAAAAACAGGAACGTATAATCAAGCGACGATTGAAGCGGTTATTAATCATCTAACTTATTATACAGAAGAAGACGAAGAGCTTCTTTTTGTCTTAGGAGATTTATTAGATTCAATTGGTGAAAAAAATTATGCACTAACAATTTTTAAATATCTATATGAGTCTAATGAACACGATGATAATATACTTTCCTATCTCATTGATATTTATATTACAAATGGCGACATAGATAATGCCTTACTTCTCTTAAATGAGGCAAAAGAAACACCGACTGTGTTATTTTTAAAAGCAGAAGTATTTCAACAAATGCATTTAAACGATGTCGCATTAAAGCATTTAATGAAAGCTCGTTCTTTAAGTAATGACGCAATTATAGATTTTGCAATTGCTGAATTATATTATTATGAAGGTAATTTAACAGAAGCAATTTATTATTATAAAAACACGTTAAAGACAGTTGACCGTATCAACAATATTAACATTAATTTAAGACTTGCTAACATTTATAGTAATTTAATGGAGTCAGAAATGGCATTAAGTTATTTCAATGAAGTAGAGGACCATGAACTAGAAAATGATGACTATTTCTTAAAAGGTCTCGTTCACTTCCAGCTAGAACAATATAATGAAGCTGAGAAAATGTTAGAGAACGTTATAAAAAATGAACCGTACTATACGAACGCATATATTTTACTTATGAAGATTAAAGAAAAAGAGTACGATTTTGAAGGTGCGACTGAGCTATTAAAAGATTACGTCGTCATCGATGATCTAAATCCGTTAATGTTTTACCATCTCGGTCGTTTAAGCTTAAAGCTCGGTTCTTTAGAAGATGCTAAAGGTTATTTTAAGCGTGCAACTGAATTAGATATTGAGTATGAAGATGCACTATTAAAATTATTTCAAAGTATATTAGAGTCCGATACGACTGATGAAATTAACGATTATATAAAACATTTAGATATTAAAGAATTATCACCTGAAGCACTTCATTTACTTGGAACGATTGAAGCGCGAAATGAAAATGATGAAAATGCAATGCAATATTTTGAAGAAGCTGCTAAGTTTTTAAAAGATAACGTTGAATTTTTATCAGATTATTATTCTTATCTAAGCGAAATTAGAGATGAACGACGAGTAGATATCTTACAACAGTTGATTGCACTGGAACCATCAAATCCAGAATGGCAGTTAGAGTTAGAACGTATACAAGATGATATCGATCATTTTTAGAATATAATTATTAAAGAGGGATTTTAATGCTATATAATTATCAAGACTTATCTCTTATACAAGATGAAATTGAATTTGTAGACACTGCGATTATACCTGTCATAGATATTGATATTACAAATAGAAGACAAGAGAACGCAAATAACATTGAACTCATGCAACACGTAATTTATTTGCTAGAGAAACAACTAAAAGGTCGATTACTTATCACACCCTTATTTTCTGTAATTAACAACGACGTGTCACACGTCTCAGATTATGGTGCTCAATTAAAGGAATTTGGCTTTAAACACGTCGTTGTATTAACTGTGAATCCACGTGATATCAACGACTTAGAACTCATTAAGCTAAATAGCATTCCTTTAGAAACAATGGAGCCTGATGTGATGCAATCTCTAGTAAAAGATGAGATGACAAATGTATTAAAACAAATTATTCAATTTTGGAATCAATAAAAGTTTGTCTAAAATATGAAAAGACTTATTGACCGTGCTTATTTAATAGGATAAACTTAATATGTCTTAGTTATTAATATAGAAAAGTTTGTAAGTTTGAGGGGGGAAATGGAATGTCAAATAAAGTTACTCGACGCCAATTTCTAAACTATTCATTAATGGGTGTCGGTTCTTTTATGGCAGCCGGAATGATTCTACCAATGGGTAGATTCGCTTTAGATCCATTATTCCAGACAGATGCTGAAGGTGACGAAATCGTTACGAGCGTTAAAGTAAGTGAAATAACAGAAGAACCTCAAAAGGTTGATTTCACATTTACTCAACAAGATGCTTGGTACGAAAGTGAAGTTACAAACTTCGCATGGGTCTACAAAGATGGTAATAAGCTCATCGGTTTATCACCAGTGTGTAAACACTTAGGTTGTACAGTAACGTGGGCTGGAGACGATGGTAACCCAGATATGTTCTTCTGTCCTTGTCATAACGGACTGTACACTAAAGATGGTAACAACGTACCAGGAACACCTCCACGTGGACCATTAGATGAGTTCGAGGTTGGAGAAAAAGATGGGTACATTACAATTGGTAAGAAAAAAGAGAACACGCTTGTTTGAGTAAAATAGGAGGGATTTTATGCTAAATCGTATCTACGATTGGATTGATGATAGAATTGATATCACTCCGATATGGAGAGACGTCGCTGATCACGAAGTGCCTGAGCACGTTAACCCTGCCTATCACTTCTCAGCATTCGTCTACTGTTTTGGTGGATTAACTTTCTTCATTACAGTAATTCAGGTTCTATCCGGTATGTTTTTAACAATGTATTACGTACCAGACATCGTTAACGCTTGGAATTCTGTATATTACTTACAGAACGATGTTGCGGCTGGTATGATCGTTCGCGGTATGCACCACTGGGGTGCAAGTTTAGTAGTTGTAATGATGTTCTTACATACGCTAAGAGTATTCTTTACAGGTGCTTATAAATCTCCACGTGAGTTAAACTGGGTTGTAGGTGTTCTACTCTTCATGGTTATGCTTGGATTAGCATTCACAGGATACTTACTACCATGGGATATGAAAGCATTATTCGCAACTAACGTTGGTTTAGATATTGCTGAATCAGTTCCATTTATCGGTGAATGGATTAAAACATTACTCGCAGGAGATGCTGAAATTGTAGGAGCACAAACATTAACAAGATTCTTTGCGATTCACGTATTCTTCCTACCTGCGGCATTATTTGTATTAATGGGGATACACTTTATCCTAATACGTAGACAAGGAATTTCAGGTCCACTATAGGACCTAATTTAAGGGGAGGTAGAAATCAATGAAGCGCGGTAAAGGTCTTAAATTTGTTGGAGACTCACGAGTTCAAAGCTACGAAAAGCCGAAATTAAATCGCGACTACTCAGAATTCCCTGGTAGAACAGAAGAATTCTATCCCGACTTCTTATTAAAAGAGTGGTTAACGGGCGCGGTATTCTTAGTCGGTTTCCTATGCTTAATCGTTGCTGACCCGGCACCTCTTGAAAGAATGGCTGATGCAACTGACACAGGTTACATTCCGTTACCTGACTGGTATTTCTTATTCTTATACCAGATTCTAAAGTACACATATGCTTCAGGTCCATTCAACGTAGTTGGTGCGATTATTATTCCTGGTCTAGCAATGGGTGCATTACTATTAATGCCTTGGTTAGATAACTCTAAACATAGAAACTGGAAAAAACGTCCAGTAGCAACAAGCTTAATGGTAGTTTCTGTAGCAATTATTTTCTATGCAACATGGGAATCAGTTGCATATCACGATTGGGAGCAACAATCTGAACAAGGTAAAATTGTGTTTTCTAACTTAGATGCAGAAGATCCAGTATTCAATGAATTAATTAGAACGAACTGTACAAGTTGTCACGGAGGAGAATTAACAGGAGCATCTGGTCCAGACTTAGTAACTCCTGAGCTGGATGAAGCAACTGTTAAAGCTTTCGTAGAAAACGGTACACAAACTATGCCAGCGTTCAAAGATACGCTGACTGAAGAAGAGATTGACGAAATCTCTAAATTCATAGCAAACCTTGAACTTACAGATAAAAAGAACGCTGAAAACACTGGTGAAAAATAATTAAATCGTACCCTCGATGCAAGCACGCATTGAGGGTATTTTTATAGGTGAATATATGATTCATTATCTTTATCAATTAATGTATAATAGAACATTTTTAATTTTGTTATTTATATCTAACTTTTTAGGTACCATTTATGGTTACTACTGGTACCGAGGGCAGTTATCCGTTACTGAATGGTATTTTTATCCATTTGTTCCTGATAGTCCAACTGCAACTTTATTCTTATGTATCGTCATACTAGCGATTTTATTTAATAAAAAATATGGTCTCATCGACGCATTAGCTTTTACGACATTAATCAAATACGGTGTTTGGGCTGTAATTATGAACTTTTTATATTTTATAGAGATAAATATGATAACACCTGTCGGTGTCATGCTTATTTTTTCTCATAGCATTATGGCACTTCAAGCATTTTTATTTTTACCACATTTAGAGATAAAACCGTGGCATTTTTATGTAACAGCCTTTTGGCTATTCCACAACGATGTGATTGATTATGTATATATGCAATACCCAAAATACGGGTCATTAGACCGCTTTAGTGATCATATTGGTTATTTATCGTTTTGGTTAACGGTTATCGTTTTAATACTACTTAAAACGTTAGTTCCAATAAATCGTATGCGTTGACTTTAAATTAATAATTAAAGTATGATGTAAAGTGAGAATAGGAGAGTTGTTTTATGTTAATGTATATTATCTATTTCGCAATTCTATTAATCGTACCTATGCTCGCTCAAATGAATGTTACGTCTACGTTTAGAAAGTATAGTAGAGTACGTTCGACGAGTGGTTTAACTGGTAAGGAAGTTGCGGAGTTAATTTTAAGAGAAAATGGTATTTATGACGTAGAAGTACTAAGAGGCAAAGGCCATTTAACAGACCACTACGATCCAGGGAAAAAAGTAGTCGTATTATCACCAGATAACTATGACAAACCATCAGTTGCTGGTACAGCAGTTGCAGCACACGAAGTAGGGCACGCGATTCAACACGCAACTGGCTACAAATTTTTAAATTTAAGAGCCGCGATTTTCCCTCTTGCACAATTCGGAAGTAACTTTGCTTTCTTCTTGATTATGGCAGGTATCGTTTTAACAGCTGGTATGCAATCATCTGGTCCGACTCTTGGAACTTACCTATTATGGGGTGGTATTGGACTATTTGCATTCGCTGTATTATTCCAAATCGTCACATTACCTGTTGAGTTCGACGCATCAAATCGAGCGATGAAACAAATAGAACGTTTAAATATCGTTAACGAAAAAGAATACAGACATGCTAAAAAAGTATTAAGTGCAGCAGCAATGACATACGTAGCAGCAACAGCAACTGCTATCGCAGAGCTCGTTCGTTTAATACTCATAGCACGTAATAACTAAACTACTCAATATTTATTGAGTAGTTTTTTTAATTCACAATAGAACTATTCTTTATTATACTTATAAAGAATACGTATGTTAGGAGGATTTAAATGAAAATAGGAGTAACATGTTATCCAAGTGTTGGTGGAAGTGGAATTGTTGCGACTGAACTCGCAATTGAGATGGCGAAACTCGGTCATGAAATCCATTTTATATCATCAAGTGTTCCATTTCGTCTCGCAGGAAACTACTCAAACATTTATGTCCATACAGTAGAAATTAATGATTATAACGTTTTTAAATATAGACCATATGATATTACACTCGCGTCGAAAATTGCTGAAGTCATCGATGTACATCAATTAGATTGTATACATATGCATTATGCAATTCCTCATGCGGTTGCAGGTATTTTAGCAAATCAAATGTCAAAACGTGACGTAGGTATTATAACAACACTTCACGGTACAGATATTACAGTACTAGGTCATGATAGAAGTTTAGAGCCTGCAATTCGCTTTGGTATCGAGAAATCTGATATTACAACGGCTGTGTCTTATAGTTTAAAAAAGCAAACAGAAGAAATGATTCAACCTAATAAAGAGATTAAAACAATTTATAACTTTGTCGATGAAAAACGATTTAATCGTGACAATATTAAAGTAGTTAGAAGTCGTATGAAACAGCAGCTTGGTATTGATGAAGATTCTAAAGTCATTGTTCATTCATCCAACTTTAGAAAAATTAAAAACATAACGACAATTGTAGAAGCTTTTAAATTAGTTAGAGAATCAGTTAAAAGTGATCTTGTGTTAGTTGGGGATGGACCAGAAATGAGTGTTGTATATGACTTGGCACATGAACTAGGAGTTGGTGATAACGTACATCTCGTCGGACGACAATCAGATATGACGTCATTTTATAAGATGAGTGACTTATTTATGTTACTGAGTTTAAAAGAAAGTTTTGGTCTTGCACTTCTTGAAGCTATGAACTGTGGCTGTGTTCCAATTGGTTCAAATGCGGGAGGAATTGTTGAAGTGATTCAACATGAAAAAACAGGATTTATCGTTGATCCGATGGATAAAGAAAATGCAGCTCAATATGCAGTAGAGCTTATGACAAACGAAGCGTTATATAACGAGATGAGAGAAGCGATGATTACAGACGTCAGAAGTCGTTTCTCAGAAAAAGAAATCGTCGCTCAATATGAAGACTTATACAGATCGATTATTAAGGACAATAACGATGACAAATAAGAACGCATTTAAAGAAGGACAATTTATTCTAGATACATTAGAATCTAACGGATTTGAAGCATATTATGTTGGAGGATCAGTTAGAGACTATTGTATGGGTAAATCAGTCGGTGATATCGATATCACGACAAATGCGCTACCGAAACAAATTGAAGCATTATTTAAACATACGATAGATGTTGGTATTGAGCATGGGACTATTGTAGTCGTTATTAACAAAACACCTTATGAAGTGACGACGTACCGTACTGAAACGACGTATTCAGACTTTAGACGTCCGGACAGTGTTGAATTTACAACATCGTTAAAAGAAGATCTCGCAAGACGTGATTTTACGATGAATGCAATCGCAATGGACAAACATTTTAAGCTGTATGACCCTTATGACGGACAATCCGCAATAGAGGATAAAGAAATTATCACCGTCGGTAATCCAGACGAACGATTTAATGAAGACGCACTTAGAATGTTACGTGCATTACGCTTTATGTCTCAACTACAATTTGATTTAAATGAAGATTCATATAATGCGATTAAAAAGTTAGTTTCTAACGTTCAACATATATCGGTAGAACGTATTGTGCAAGAATTGAAAAAGCTATATAAGGGTATAAATATAGAAGCGTCTAAAAGATTACTAATAGAAAGCGATATGTATAAATACATTCCATTTTTTAATCGTGTGGGTAAAGATGATTTAAAAAAGTCTGTAGTACATACATTAAATAATGAGATTATTATACAGTTATTATTCAATGATAGTGTCTCATTTAAAAATGAATTAAAACTATCGAATGAAGACAAAAAGTATATAAACACTTCAATTCAATTATACGATGACTTAAAAAACAAATTAGAAACAGTCATTGTTGCCTATAAATACGACACAATGTTGTTAAAAAATATGTTAAAAATCTTAAGTGATAACTCTGCATTAAATATAAATATGGAAGATGACCTATTAGAAGCAATTCAAAAGAAAGAATCATTAACAATTCAAAGTAAAAAAGACCTTGCAGTGAACGGTAACGATTTAATGAATTCTTTAAATAAACGTGGTGGACCATGGCTAAAAGAGTTATTAGATGAAATTGAACGCCAAATATTGTTCGAAACATTACCAAACGATTTTGACGCAATTATAGAGTGGGTGCACAATGAATATCATTAAACAGTCAGTTTTACAATCAGCAGAGAATAGTAAATATTTTAAATATATCATTTTTGAAGATGTCGTGACATCGACACAAACAATAGCTAAAGAGAAACTATTTGAAATTGAAAATTCTTTTGTCGTGTCGTCTCTACATCAAACACAAGGTGTCGGTAGATTTAAAAGAGAATTTGAATCACCAGATAATTGTGGGTTTTATAGCACGTTTGTCGTTCGCCCAAATGTAAATCGAGACAAACTTATGCAGTTTAATTTATTTATTGCTCTCGCTATTACAAAAACAATTGAACGCTTTATAAATCGTCCGATTGGTATAAAATGGCCGAACGATATATACGTAGAAGGCAAAAAACTTTGTGGTTTTTTAACAGAGATGATCCCAGACGGTCAATTTGATACTATCGTTTGTGGTATTGGTGTAAATATTTTCAATTCACCATCTGAAGTAGGTAAGAAAGCTGCATTAGAAACTTTTGCTGATGAAGAGATAGATGTTGGAGCATTTGTAAAAACACTCTTTCAAAATATAGAAAAGTATTATGATTTATTTTTAAAAAATGATTTTAGTATGATTAGAGATACGTATGTCAGTTATTCAACCGTATTAGGTAAAGAAATTATCATCACAACACCTTCAGAACAGTATGAGGCTACAGCGATAGATATAGATGATTTTGGTATACTGAAAGTAATCGACCGAGACGGTCAAATTAAATCAGTTTTGAGTGCAGATATAGAAGAGTAGGGATTTAGTATGTTAGACAGTTGTTTTGCTGTTGTGGATTTAGAAACAACAGGTAATGATCCATTAAAAGATCATATCATCGAGTTAAGCATTGTATTTGTAAAAAATAACGAAGTAATCAATTCATATAGTACTTTATTGTCGGATGCTTCTGATATACCAGCTTTTGTAACAGAATTAACTTCTATTACATTAGAGGATATTAAAGGAGCACCGAAGTTTAACGATATTTCAAATGAAGTATACGAATTACTAGAAAACTGTTGTTTCATCGCACATAATATTGAATTCGATCTTAATTTTTTAAAAGTCGCATTCCAAAATACAGGTATTCATTTTCAACCACACTTAACACTCGATACAGTCGATTTATCTAAAATATTTTTCCCTACACTCAATTCTTATCAACTTGGTATGTTGTCTGAGACTCTTAATTTATCTTTAAAACATGCACATCGTGCCTATGATGATGCACTTGCAACAGCAAAACTATTTATTAAAATTTTAGAGCGAATTAATCAACTCGACAAAGAGACGATAATACGTCTATATAACATTTCAAAATATCTCGAAACAAATGTCAGTGATCTTTTATTTGCTTCTCTAAGTGAAAATAATCATAGAGACGCGGATTATACAGTGCAGTCACTATCTATACAACATCCAAAATTTAACTTTGAATCAAATCACAAAATTACAATAGAGGACTTGTATAAAAATTTTATAGATCAAAATAACTTTAAGCATCGCCAAGATCAACTCGATTTAATATATACGATTTATAGTGCACTAAAAGAAAATAAAAATATTGCTCTAGAAGCTTATACGGGACTAGGTAAAACAGAAGCAATACTAATCGCGAGTATCGTATATACAAATGAGACAAATCAGCATGTATTGATTTCTACAAGTAAGAAGATTTTACAAGATCAAATGTATTATCAAAGTTTAATTCGTCTTCTGGAGTCGTCTAAATTAAATGAATTACCAGTATCTATGTTAAAAGGAAAAACAAATTACGTCGACATAGATACCATTTTAAAGCTCTTAAGTTTTAAAGATGATAACTATGAAATTGTCATGTTAAAAATGAAATTGCTCGTTTGGTTAACAGAGACGATGACCGGTGATTTAGGTGAGATTTCATTAAAAGGACCAGAACGACTTTACTATGACACTGCACATTTTCAAATCAATTCTAATGACAATTATTTTTATAATAGAGCAGTGGAACATGCAAAAAATAGCCGTATTTGCATTACAAATCATTACTTTATTGAAGAGTGCTTATCAGAACTCGATAATAAGTATTTAATTGTCGATGAAGCACACCAAGTGTTAAATACTGTAGAGCGTCAGTCTATCACAGAATATAAATATATGGACCTTAAATTTTTACTATCTCAAATCGGTATAAACAATAAAGATAAAATGTTAAAAGAATATCTTGAACATAATGATATTCGAGCAAAAGACTTTCTTGTACGTATGCTTACAGATTTAAATAAAACAATCGATGATGTATTTTCATCATTACGTATCGAGGAAATAAAACGAGCAATTCAACAATTAAATCACTCAAATTACTTAATCGATTTCGTTCTAAAATCGATTGTCGACACGAACAATTATGAATCTCTTTATAATTATTTAAAGCATTTCCAGTTTAAATTAAAAGATATGCAAAAGAGTTTAACGTTAGATAATTATACTATCCATCAAGACAATAATTATCAAAAAACAGCGTTACTCGTTAACAATAATAGTAAAGACCGTCTATTTCATCATTTAAAAGGGCTACACGGACAAGTTTTAATTTCTGGTACATTAGAAGTTAATGGATCATTTAACCATCTAGAACCGTGGTTTTTAGATGAATTTGATACAAAAATAATTGCTAATGATAATTTGTTTAAAGAAGTAGAACTATTTATACCGAACGATATTCACGACCTAAATGATAGAGATTCATATATTGAAGATTTAGTCGATTATTTATCGACTTATCATTCAATTAAAGAAGATAAAGTAATCGTTTTATTTACGAATTATAAATTGCTAAACGAAGTCTATCAATTTTTACTAGACGGTGAACTGTTTGATATTCCTATTATCAAACAAAATAAAAACGATACACCTAGTAAATTATTACTTCAGTATAATCAACTTCAAAATTGTATATTACTCGCAACTGAAAGTTTTACTGAAGGAATTAATTTGGAAAATCTAAACGATCGTACAATCTTTTTAACTAAGTTACCTTTCCCAGTACCAACAGGTAAAGGTTTTAGACATTTTTATAAACACGACCTGCCTGATGCAGTATTTATGTTTAGACAAATTGTTGGGCGCATTAAAAGAGATGATTCTGACCGTGGCCGTGTTGTGCTATTTGATGAGCGATTGCTCGAGAAACCGTATCGTAATGCATTTTTAAAGTACTTTAATGAGAAAAGTCTTATACACGGTGATAGGACCGCTTTCATTGAGATGTTATCTAGATTATAATTATATTAATATGATTTTTAGGAGGAAACAAAGTGCAAATTTCAAATAGAATGGACCTCTTACAGCCAAGTCCGACAATAGCGATAACAAATTTAGGACGTCGCCTAAAAGAAGAAGGAAATGACGTCATCAGTTTATCTGCCGGGGAACCAGATTTTAACACTCCAAAAAAAGTAATAGAAGCAGCACATGAAGCAGCGTTAAATGGGCAAACAAAATACTCTGCAACACCTGGTATTTTGCCACTACGTGAAGCAATAAAAGACAAAATGAAACGTGATAATAACTTGGATTACTCAGTCGATGAAATTTTTGTCGGTGCAGGTGCAAAGCAAGTATTATTTAATATATTCTTTGCGATTTTAAACCCGGGAGATGAGGTAATTATTCCTTCTCCGTACTGGGTATCTTATGGTGATCAAGTAAAATTTGCAGAAGGTGTACCGGTAATTGCTGAAACGACAAGTGAAACAGACTATAAACTTACACCTGAAATATTAGATCAGTACGTGACAGATAAAACAAAAGCTCTCGTATTAAATTCACCGAACAATCCTACTGGTGCAGTTTACAGTAAAGAAGAGCTTCAAAGACTTGCAGATTACTTAGATGAAACAGATATTATTATCGTTTCAGATGAAATCTACGAAGTGCTCGTTTATGAAGGCGCGCATTACTCAATCGCTCAAATGAGTGAAAAGATGAAACAAAATACAATTGTCGTTAATGGTGTTAGTAAATCATATGCAATGACGGGATGGAGAATCGGCTTTGCTTGTGGTGACAAAGAATTAATCAAAGCGATGTCTAAACTTCAAAGTCAATCTGTCTCAAACGTTACAACACCTGCGCAGTACGCAGCATTAAAAGCTTATGAGTTAGATAATTCATACTTAAAAGAATATAATGAAACATTTAAGAAAAGAAGAGATCACGCATATAGTCAACTTCAAAAGCTTCCGTATATAAAATGTGCAAAACCAAATGGAGCGTTTTACTTATTCCCTGATGTGAGTGAACTCGTTGAAAAATGTAATTTTGAAAGTGTTGATCAGTTCACTGAACAGCTACTGAAAGAACAGTACGTAGCACTCGTACCAGGATCTGCATTTGGTATACCCTCAAACTTACGTTTCAGTTATGCATTAAGTGAAGAAAAGTTTTCTGAAGCGATAGAACGTATTCAAACTTTTGTTAACAAATATTTAAACAAATAATCGATCTAAAGAGATATTAGTTGCTAATATCTCTTTATTGTTAGCGACTAGGAGAGAGTAGGATGGATGAATATATTAAATATATAAATATTCCTGTCAATAAAATTTTAATCGATCACTATGCAACTATTGGGCTCGATGAAAAGATGACGATGCTTTTAATCCGTCTAATGAGTTATAGTAATGACGGTCTAACAGAAGTTACATTTGATGATATTATTGACGGTTCAACTTTTACTCGTGAAGAACTATCAAAGTTAATACAACATTTAATTGCTAATCAATTTATTGGAATTAATAATAAAGTGGTTAGTGGAAAACACGTAGAAAGTTACGATTTTAATCCGCTGTATAAAAAACTTGAAAATATCATAACAAATAAAGCTATCCATACTTATACAAAAAATGATGTGAGTGATCTATTTCAATATATTGAAAAGCTATATGGACGAACGCTCGGACCGAGTGAGTATGAACGTATGACGGCGTGGTTAAGAGATGATGGATATTCTGTAGATCAAATCAAGGAAGGCGTTGATATTGCCTATAAAAATGATATTACATCATTAAGTTATGTCGAAAAAATATTGAATAGTATAAAAAAAGAATCAAACAATGAACCGGTTATTCCGTTTAAAAATTGGTTAAAAGGAGATATTTAGTCGTGCTGAGTAAAGTAAAGACGATGGAAGCACTCGATATTATCCATGAGATGTTTCCAGATGCGGAAGCAGAGCTAAATTATACAAATGATTTTGAACTGACAATTGCAGTATTATTATCTGCTCAAGCAACAGACGTATCTGTAAATAAAGTGACAGATACGTTATTTCAAAAATATAAGACACCTGAAGACTATTTAAGCGTTCCACTAGAAGAACTAGAGAACGATATCAAATCAATTGGACTATACCGTACGAAAGCAAAAAACATACAAAAGTTATGTAGAGATTTAATAGATAAATTTAATGGAGAAGTACCGACGACTTACGAAGAACTCATAACACTCGCAGGAGTCGGTCGAAAGACAGCTAACGTCGTATTAAGTGTCGCGTTTGACACTCCAAGAATCGCTGTCGATACACACGTTGAACGCGTTTCAAAACGACTAGGAATCGCACGTTGGAAAGATAATGTAAACCAAGTCGAAGAAACATTGATGAGAAAAATCCCAGAAAATAGATGGAGTAAAGCGCACCATCAACTTATCTTCTTTGGACGTTATCATTGTATAGCGAGAAATCCTAAATGTTTTGAATGTCCACTTTTATACATGTGCCGAGAAGGACAAAAAAGAGAGAGAAAATTATTAAAACAAAAAGCAAAGTAATTTAGAAATTACTTTGCTCTTTTATTTGTATTAAATTTTACTCACCGCTATCGGTGTCTGGGTTTGTAGTATCTGAATTATCCGTACTGCCATCATCACCATTTTCTGGTGTCTCTACAGGCTTTTCTGGCTCAGTTTCATCGATAACTTCTTCATCAGTATTATCCTCTTCAACCTCAGTTTCTTCCGCAGGTGCTTCGTAATAGTATCGTCTAATTCGATTTGGATTAAATTGGAAAGAACTATTTACTACACCTAATTCTTGACCACCCACAAAAGTCACACTTTCTGGCATCGTGAAGTCTTGACCGTTATACGTGCTAATTTGTGTCATAATATTTTGGAAGAACCACTGTGGTGTGATATGTTCTTGTGTTCCGACAAATGACGTCGCACCGTCTTTTTTAGTACTTGTAAATCCTGTCCACACACTCATCGTATATTCCGGAGTATATCCGACAATCCACGCATCTTTTGCAGCGTTTGAAGGTAAATTATATTCGGTTAATAAACTATCTGAATAAGATGTTGTTCCTGTTTTACCCGCGATATTTAAACCATTCATATTAATATAATCGGCACTTCCATATGGCTGAAACGTACCTTTTAACATATCAGTGATCATATACGCAGTAGAGTCTTTCATTGCTTCGTGGCTTTCATACTCCATATCAACTTGCTCGTTTTCAGAATTTATAATATAACGAACAGCTCCCGCTTCATTGAACGTTCCACCGTTACCAAAGGCCGCGTATGCTTGTGCCATTTGAAGTGGACTAAATCTAGATTCGTTACCTCCGAGAACATCGTTAAATGATAACGTATAATTACCATCAGATTTTTTTGAATAATCTAACCCTAAATCTTTTGCGAACTGTTCAGGTACATTATCTCCTGATTCTTCACGCACTTCTTCAAAAAGCTTAACTGCTGGGATGTTGTAACTTTTACGTAATGCGTCACGCATTGTTACAGTTCCATGGCTTTGGTTATCATAGTTATAAATTTTACCTTCAAAATGTTTTGGGCTATATTCGTATTCATCTTGAATCGTATAGTTCGTCGGCACTTCCATATTTTCAATTGCTGGTGCATATGAAAGAATCGGTTTCATTGTAGAACCTGTATTATGCTGAGTGATTGCTAAGTTTTCTTTAACGACTTCCTGATAATCTCGACCACCACTAATCGCAATTAATGCACCTGACTGTGTATCTATAATTGAAGATGCGATATTAAAATCATCGCTTTTAAATTTATCACCATAGAAAAAGTCTTTATCGTTTACAGTGTTTTGTAACGTACGCTGAATATTTGCATCCATATTTGTGTAAATATCTATACCAGACGAGAGTAGCTCTGAAATATCTATATTTTTAAACTCATCTGATTGTTCAAGTTGTTGCTTGACCACGTTTATATATGATGCATATTGTGGGTCTTTCGGTTCAGTTGAAGAACGTTCTTCATCAGATCTTGCAACTAAATTTGTTGTTAAGTCAGTATTTACTCCTTCGTTATACTCATCTTCAGTAATACGTCCGTGGTGTAACATAAGCGCGAGTACTTGGTTCGCACGTTTATTACCCGCTTCAGCGTCTACATATAAGTTATAAACGTTTGGTAAGTTTGGTAATCCAGCTAAATAAGCCGCTTCTTTTAAGTTTAAGTCATCGAGTTCTTTATCGAAATAATATAAACTTGCTGTTCTTACACCGTAAATACCATCTGAATAATATATTTTATTTAAATACATTTCTAAAATATCGTCTTTCGCATATTCTTGCTCGAGTCGGTACGATAAATATGCTTCTTGAGCTTTACGTTTAATCGTTTTTTCTTCAGTTAAAAACGCACGTTTTACAACTTGTTGAGTAATCGTCGACGCACCTTGAGAACCAAATCCACCTGTTATGTTACTAATAACAGCACCGCCAAGACGTTTGAAGTCAATCGCTCCATGTTCATAGAATCTATTATCCTCAACCGCAAGGACTGCATCCGTAACAAGTTCTGGTGTATCGGTAATATCGATATATTCACGTTCAATACCTTGATAAATTGTTGTAACGAGTTCATCGTTACGGTCAAATACTCTTGAAGGGATAGGGTCTTTTAGCTTTTCAACACTAAATGCTGGCGCAGTCGATGCAAAATAAGCAAATACGACTATCCCTAAAACAAAGATAGAAACAGCTGCCATCATAAAGATTAGTGCAATTCGTTTCCACAATGTTTTCTTATTCATTTTATTCCTTTTATTTCTAGATAAAGGATCTTTCATTCTGCTACCTCATTCCAAAATATAATTCATCTACCACTTGAAGATAATCAAAACGCGGGTTAAATTTTTCTGTAATAATATGACTGTCACGTTTTACGTCCTCATAACGAATGGATTTTCTACCGTTCTTAAGTTTGTAATTGTCCCAGTGGATTAAAAACTTCTCAATCGGATATAAAAACACTTCGTCGTGTGCATGAAATCTCATAATAATAAAAACAATGCCACCGTGCTCGTGACATTTTCTCATATGTTCAACTTGATGTTCATGGATATTAATAAAAGGGAAGCGAGTTTCGTTTCGTGTTTCTTTTACTTCAAAGTCGATATATTTCCCTCTATAAATACCGTTATAGTCACTTGTAGATGGAGTTTTGTAATATGCTTCTGTAATTTTAGCTTTTTGTCTCGATGGGTAATCGACATTTACAACAGTAATCGGCGTCGGTTTTTTATGAATAATCGCGCGATTCGTATTTAAATAATACTTATTTGTCGTGTCAATATCTTTTTCAAGAGTCATCCCACGATGTCCATATTGTACTTTTTTCTTCCTTGAATTACTAGTAACATTACTTTTTTGAATACCAGCAGGGTATTTCACATTAGATCATTCCTTGGCTATATTCATTCATGTTTAGTTATTATACAATAATATACATACATAAATCTAATGTTTTAAAGGGTGATAACGTTGAATAGACCGTACACTAAAGAGTGTCTTTTAAAATATATTGATGACGTAAAACGTAAATACAGATTCGCACAAGATGGGTATGAGTATCATTTTGATGATGAGATCCAACCATTTCTATTAGAAGCAGATGCCCTTGCATCATTTATAGAGTCATTGCCGACTGATCGATACTTTAACGATTCTACACAGTTAAAACTTTCAAAACAGATTACAGAGCTTGCAATGGCGTGTCATAAAAAAGAGTTAAAACCAAGACTTTATAATGAAAAGATTAAATTTATTAATATGTGGTTTAATTATTTTATAAATAAGGAGATTATATGAGAGTACTTATATTAGGGTATAGAGGTTATGAGCTCGGTATATTTAGTCATACTCAAAAAGAGGTAGAAGTATTAAAAGCTTTTTTAAAGATGAAAATAATCGAATACTTAGAAAATGGGGCAGAGTGGTTTATCTTACAAAACTATCCTGGCATCGATATGTACGCAGGAGAAGTGCTACAAGATTTAAAAGACGACTATTCTTTTCAGTATGCGATTTTAAAACCTTTTTATGAATATGACGAGCGATTTAAAGAAGAAGACAAATTAATTTTACAAGATATAGAATCTCATGCAGCGTTTTCTTCGTATGTATATAAACGCACGTACGAAGGTCCACGTATGTTTAGAGAAATCAATCAGTTTTTAATAGACAATACGACAGATGCATTAATTTTTTATGATGAATCTACGGAATCTAATTTAAAGTACATATATGATGATTTACTTGAAAATAGCAGCAAATCTGATTATAATATTGAAAGAATTCAATTTGATGATTTAAATGATTTTATCACTTATCAATATGACAACTAAGAGGTGAAAAAAATGAGTGAATACTCTCTTAACTTGTCTGCAAAAGATATTTTCGAAAAAGAATTTGAAAAAACACTTCGCGGGTATCAACCAATTGAAGTTGATACATTTTTAGATGATGTCATTGCAGATTATCAGCGTATGGCAGATATGAACAAAAACTTACAAAAACTTGAAGAAGAAAACAAACGTTTAAAAAAAGAAATCGAAGAGTTAAGAATTAGAGTCGCGACGCGTTCACGTAGTGATGTGTCAGACAGTCAAAACCAACATATCGATATTTTAAAACGTCTTTCTAATTTAGAGAAAAAAGTATTTGGACAAAGTAAATAATTCCCGGTGGATCGGATAATCGCTAAGGAAACTTAGAGGAAAGTCCATGCTCACACAGTCTGAGATGATTGTAGTGTTCGTGCTTGACGAAACAATAAGTCAAGGTAGCAAATTTTGCTAACGGCAGTTTAACTTTCTAAGTCGTAAGATATGAAAGAAAACTTGAAAGTGCCACAGTGACGATGTTTTACGGAAACGTAAAAAGTGGAACGGGTAAACCCCTCGAGTGAGCAATCCAAATTTGGTAGGAGCACTTTTTCTCTGGAATTCAACAGAAGAAAGAGATATTACGAAAGTAATATAGACAGATGATTATCACTATTGTGTGAGTGTAATCTAGTGCACGTTAGAACACATTAGTACAGAACATGGCTTATAGAGAAGCCGGGCTAGGTGACTCTCCGTATATGTATATGGAGAGTCTTTTTTTAAATATGTATAAACACAATATAAAGGGATGCGTAATATGAAATTTAAATTTTTAGCGAATACGCCAATGGGACTTGAGCGTGTTGTTGCAAATGAAATCGAGTCACTCGGGCTTGAGACGACTTTAGAAAATGGACGCGTATATTTTTCAGGCGATGAAAAAACAATTGTCGAAACGAACTTAAAATTACGAACAGCAGAACGTATCCGTATTATCATTGGGGATTTTAAAGTCACGACGTTTGATGGTCTCTTTGAAGCTGTCAAAGATTTACCATGGTCAGATATTTTAGGCCCTGATGCGAATTTCCCTGTGACAGGTCGCTCACATAAATCAACGTTATATTCTGTACCTGACGTACAGCGTATTACTAAAAAAGCAATTGTTGAACATTTAAAAGAAGCATTTAAGCTCGATGGTAAATTACCTGAAACAGGTGCGCGTTATAAAGTAGACATTAATATATTAAAAGACAGAGCATTACTCACAATTGATACGTCAGGAGATGCGTTACATAAACGCGGGTATAGAGTTCTTCAAGGTGACGCACCGATTAAAGAAACTCTTGCTGCAGCGATGTTGCAACTCGCTAACTATACTGGTGAAAACCCATTAGTTGATCCATTTTGTGGATCTGGAACAATCGCGATTGAAGCGGCGATGATTGCTAAAAACATTGCACCTGGTTCAAATCGAACATTTGACGCAGAAAAATGGGACATTATCCCTGAAGAATTATGGTCAGAGTTAAGAAATCAATGTGAAAATGACGCTCTTTACGATAAAGATGTCGAAATATATGCGAGTGATATCGACGAACGAATGATTGAAGTATCTAAGCAAAATGCAGATGAAGTCGGACTGTTAGAAGAAATACAGTTTAGTGTTAAAAATGTCCATGATATCGATCATTTAAAAGATCATACGCAAATTGTCACAAACCCTCCTTACGGTGAACGTATCGGAGAGGCTAAAGCAGTCGAAGATATGTACCGCAAAATCGGACAATTAATGGAGCAAAATGATACGTTAAACGTTTATTTAATGACGTCTAATAAAGAATTTGAAATCATTATTGGAAAACGTGCAACACATAGAAGGAAATTATTTAACGGCTATATTGAAACAACTTATTATCAGTACTGGGGTAAAAAGTAATGGTAAACGATGATACTTTAAATATTTTATATAAGATTCGAAAAGAAATTAGTAAATCTAACAACAAACAACTTTTGTCAGAAATCGATTATACGATTAAAAAAGTTTATGATGACTTATTTGTCGTGTCGTTTATCGGACATTTCTCTGCCGGGAAATCGAGTTTAATTAACTATTTATTAGAAGATGAAGTGTTGCCTTCTTCTCCGATTCCTACGACGAGTAAAACAGTGCAAATAGAAATCTGCGATGAGACACGTGCGCGTGTCTATATTGATAAAAATCATTATGTAAAACTTAATGACTTAAGCGAAGTAAAACAAATTAACAAAAAAGACGTTGAGATTGAATACGTTAAAATTATGCATGATAGTAAAAATTACAATGATACGTTCGTGTTTCAAGATACTCCAGGAGTGGATTCAAAAACATCAGCACACGAAGAAAGTACGCATAAATTTTTACTCAACTCAGACTATGTATTTTTTACAGTAGAGTATAACCATGTCGAAAGTGAATCAAATTTATCATTTTTAGAAGAAATCGCATCTTATAATATTCCGTTTTCTTTAATCGTCAACCAAATCGATAAACACGACGATAGTGAATTATCATATGATACGTTCATTAATCGCTTAAAGTCGACATTATCAAACCATCACATTCATCCAGAACATATATTTACTACGTCGATTTACGGCACACCATACCGTCAAAACGATCAATTAGAATCATTTTTAAAAGAATTAGACGATTCAAGAGCGTCGTTTAAAAAGCTGTATCATGAACGAATCATTCAAAATATCGAGCAAAAGCATATCGAATATTTAGATGATCAGTTAAATAGTTTAGACGTAGATTCAGAAATAGATTCAGATCTAAAAACACATATCCATTATTTACTAGAAGAAAAACAAGCACACGATGCGTCACATATTAAAAGTGATATTCATAAATTAACTGAATACGTCGATGCGCATGCGAAAGATATTGTAAGTAATAGTTACTTATTCCCACATGACGTAAAGGATAGTATACGAGAGTTCTTCAAAATCAGTACTGGGGACGTACAAGTAAAAGGCTTATTTGGGAAAAAGAAAAAGTTACAAGCGATGAAAGAAGATCAAGTAAAGATTGTGCATCAACTGATGCAAGACGTTATTGATCGTCAAATTAATACGCAAATCAATGACTTGTTTTTAGAGCTTAAAATCTCTTCAAACGAATACTTTAAATATGAGTATCACGACGCTTTACTTACAGATTATGAAATCGTTGAAAGTAATGAGAAGGTTTTAGATGTCTATTTAGGAGAATTAAAACAAATGATTTCTAAAGAAGTAAGAAATCTCCTTAAAGTATTTATAAAACAATTAGATATTAAAGTTCATGATGTTAAAGCAGATGATACGGTAGACGAAGAATTAAATCGTTACAAAAAAGCACTTCAACTCGCTGAGTTAAAATCTGTATTTTTATCTGGTAGCTACAAACATTTATATACGCATGTCGAAGATGAATTAAAAGCATTAAATGAGAACATTGAATTGTCACTCGATACGATAAAAGATTTAACAGAGAAAAAAGAAGACGTTGTGAGTTATGACTTTAAATCAACAGCATTAGATACAGAAAAATTTTATAGCATTACCGATTTAATCAAAGAGTCAAATAACTATCGACATATTTATAAATTATTAACGAATAAACTTAACCGTTTAAAGCATAACGAAGCGAATATCAGTGTATTCGGTGGATTTAGCGCAGGGAAAAGCACTTTTATCAACGCTTTATTAAAAGAAAAACTTCTTACGACAAGCCCTAATCCAACAACCGCTTCAATTACTGAGATTAGTAACAGCGATAAAAGTTATATTCAATATAAATCTGAGGAATCAATCGTTGAATTGTTAGAATCCGTAACTGGAAAGAGCAATTTATCGTTAGATGACCAGGTCAAACATTTAAATAAAATGGATGTGCCGAAATTATTTGTACCACTTAAAAATGGTGTGAATGAAAATTTAGAGACGTATCGACCACTATTCGGTCAAAAGATCGAAACGACTCGAGAAGACATTGATTATAAAACGAGTGAAGACAGACATGCGATATTTATCGATAAAGCGTTTATTGGCCATCATGCACCGTTATTAAATCAATTTACGATTATCGACTCACCAGGTATTAACTCGATAAACGAACGTCATACACAAGAAACTCACCAAATAATTGCAAATAGTGACTTAATCATTTACGTATCGTATTTCAACCATGTGTTTACACAGTCTGATGCGCAGTTTTTAAAGTATATTCAATCGATTAAAGGAAAAGAGTTTCCGTTATCGGTCGTTATTAACGCTGTTGACTTAGCAAAAAATGATAAAGAAATTGAAGACGTTGAAGCGTATATGCATCAGTCACTAAACCAATTAAAAATTCAACATCAGATTTATGGTGTTTCAAGTAAATCTGCATTAGAACATGAAGATGCATCATTTGAAGCGGTGAAATTAGCATTTTTAAAAGATGCAAAAAATAAATCAAAAGAATTACTTGCACTATCTCTTGATGAAAACATTAAGCAGTTTATCGAATTACTTAAATCAAATATTAAACAATTCAATGAAGGTGAGTCGTATATAAACACTCTTAAAGAAAACCGTCAAAATACGTCTCATTTGTTAAATGACTTTACAGCACATACGGTCAAAAATGAAACAGTGAATGAAATCGAAAATTTATTTGCATTCATACGAAAGCAACTAGAGCTTAAATTGTATGATTATCTATCATCTAATATTTCGATGAACGACGTTTCTAAAAAAATGTTAAGTGCAAATCGTCAGTTAATTAAAAACGATATTGAGCAGTATGTAACGATTGAAAGTAATACAATTATCAACAACGTGTATAGATTTATCGATGATTTAGTAAATCAACATATCAATGATTTTAATGTTAAACTGAGAGCAAGCAACGTTGTAGACACGCTACAATATCCAAAAGTAGAACAGCATCAAGTAAAAGTTTCAGTAAATGACACACAGGTGAACGCGGAATTAAAACGCTTCGAAAAATCTGTTAAAACGCATAAACAACTGAGAGAGCAATTATTAGAAGTGAGTAAAACGATTGTAGATTCTATTCAATTAGACGCACTAAAAGATAACGTCATTCAAAATGCGACGTATTATTTTAATAATATCGATCATAAGTTGTTAGAAGATAAAACTAGAGTATTACAGATGTTAAATACACCAATCGAAGCACCAGATGAAGTAATGTACAAAGAAAGTATCGATTTATTAAACGAAATACATTCAATTGTAGGTGAAGAAAATGACAATCATTAATGAAAAAGAGCTACTAGAATTAGACCCTTCCACATTATTACTTGTCGACACGAGAAACGTTATGGGGAACGAAGAGAAGACAAAAGAATTAGTACTTAATGATCCGGTTGAGAATACGATTCACATTCAAGAGAATCCATTTATCGTTGAAGCGGATGGCCATAACAATGGGAGAAGCCCTATACCAACAGCAGGTGTCGTGAAAGGATTATATGATGCATTAAGTCAACCAGGTAAAGAAATTGTATTGTTTGCGAACGACAACAGTTTCTTTCATACACGTTTATATGTTGTTTTTAAACTATATGGCTATGAAACGACGCTATATATCGGTAGTTTAGGTGTGCTAAAAGAAGTTGCGAAAAAAGTTGAATATAATGACGTAACACTACCAACTGTATTTGAAGATGTTGATCAATTACCTGATGAATCTTTATATGCGACGTTTGAAAATGTTAAAAACAGCATAAAAGATCCGAAGCATTTATTAATAGATGTACGTGAACGTTCGCGTTATCTCGGTGAGGGAGATAACATGGATAGTAAAAGTGGTCATATTCCGACAGCCGTTAACATTCCAAATACGACACTATTTAAAAACGGTACGATGTCGTTAGACGTCTTACATGATGAATTAAAAGACATTAAAAAGTTTGATTCAGTGACTGTCTCTTGTGGGTCAGGAATGAGTGCAACACCGATGTTTACGTTTTTACATGAAAATGGCATTCCCGTAAAATTATATGGTGGTAGTTTTTCTGAGTGGATTCGTGAAGATGAACCGATTGTCACGAAAGAAACGACGCTAAAGGAACGTGTATTAAATATTGAGTAAATTATTAATTGTCGACGGAATGGCTCTGTTATTCCGTCACTTCTTTGCAACAAATTTTAGTAAACAATTTTTTTATAACAGCTTAGATCTACCAACAAATGGTGTACAAGGGACAATTCGTCATATTTATAAAGCAATTGAGATCATTCAACCTGAAAAAGTAATCATTACGTGGGATATGGGGAGTGAGACAGTTCGAACAGAGTGGTATGAAAATTATAAATCTAATCGACCAGCACCACCAGAAGAACTCGTTCCTCAATTTGATTTAGTGAAAGATGTACTTGCCGAGCTTGATTTTTATCAAGTTGGGTTAAAAGGGTATGAAGCAGACGACCTCATCGGAACGATTACAAAACACTATGATGATTCGGTGATTATTTCTGGAGATAAAGACCTTTTACAAGTCATTAATGACGATAACGAGTTATGGCTTACGAAAAAAGGGTATACAGAATATGAAATATACGATCTAAATCGTTTTACTGAGGAATTTTCAATTACACCCGAGCAATTTATCGATGTAAAAGCGTTAATGGGAGATAGCGGTGACGGATACTTTGGAGTCACCGGAATTGGTGAAAAGACCGCGTTAAAACTCATCCAAAAACACCAGTCCTTAGACCATTTACTAGAAAATTTAGACACCTTAACAAAACGTCAAAAAGAAAACATTTTAAAAGACTACGACCATTTAATACTCAGCCGACGACTCGCTGAAATTATTACGGATGTTCCGATAAATGTTAACGATGTGATTCAGTATAGTGATTATACATTTAATCTTGACCGTACGTTACAAGTGCTCGATAAATACGACTTAACAATCGCTAAACGTTACGTAGAAGGGTTAGATTTATAATGGCAACGGTACACATCGATGCAGCAACGCGTCAACATCCGCACATTTCTGTTGGTGCAGTGATCATCAAAGATGAAACTACACACGAATTTACATCAGTGTTTCATCATATAGATAACAATGAAGCAGAGTGGGCGACGTTAATGTTTGCTCTTGAAAAGTGTATTGAATTGAATATTAAACAAGCAATAATTTATACCGATTCACAAATTGTCGTCGATTCAATTGAAAAACGTTTCGCAAAAGATCCGCGCTTTAAACAATATTTAACAACATACGTTAATTACGAGACTAAATTTGATTTATTATTAGTTTCTTTTATCACACGTGAGCACAATAAACACGCAGATCATCTCGCTAAAACAGAGTTATATAAATATTTAAACAAATAAAATTAAAAAATATCTCTCAAAATAGTATAATGACTGTAATACGTAAAATAAGGAGAAAGTATATGAATATTATCAAAATCGAACCAACACCAAACCCAAATACGATGAAAGTTGTTTTAGATGAGCAAAAGCCAGATATGAAATCTTCAACACATAGAGAAGTAAGTCCAGAAAATCCGGACTTCATCAACCGTGTACTTGAAATCGATGAAGTGACTAGCGTATTTTACGCTCTAGATTTCATATCTGTAGATAAAGATCCTCGTGCAGAGTGGGACGTTGTTATTCCTAAAATTGAAGCTCAATTTGAAGGACAAGATACAAAAAAGTAATTGCGCACGTCGACGAACACTTTGGCGAAGTAAAAGTGGAATTACTAACATTTAAAGAAATTCCTTATCAAATTAAACTTAATGATGGCGAAGTGAGAGAAGCGTTAAACAATGACTTTTTAAACGCTGTAGAAGCTGCCACACTCCCTGAAGACAATATTATATTTAGTAGAAAATGGGAGTCTCTCGGATACTATTATGGTGAGCTTAATGACGTTCTAACTGAAGTAAAAGAAGAAATCGGTGCCCTTTATACAAAAGAGCG
The DNA here is from genome assembly GCF_001815515.1 of Nosocomiicoccus sp. HMSC059G07. Lineage (NCBI taxonomy): Bacteria > Bacillati > Bacillota > Bacilli > Caryophanales > Staphylococcaceae > Nosocomiicoccus > Nosocomiicoccus sp. HMSC059G07. The sequence goes on along the minus strand of NZ_KV820808.1, from coordinate 183,395 downwards.
TTTAACTCATCTTGTAAAGGCTGCTAAAGAAAATAAACAACCAGAACCAAAACGCTATTTTAAAATTGATTTAGATACTTTCAAGCAAGAAAAAGATTGGAAGAAGAGACTCTATTATTTAAATCACTTTGATACACCGAATGAAGGCGATTATGAATTATTAACGTTTGCGTTAAACGATTCAAAAGTACAAATTCGTCGTATGGCAGTTTCACTTCTAGCAATGATTGAAAAAGAGGAAACTTTAAATTATTTAAAGCAGGCGCTTCAAGATAAATCCGTTACTGTTCGTAGAACAGCAGGAGATGCATACAGTGATCTTGGTCTTAAGTCTGGTTTAAAAGATATGTATCCGTTACTTGATGATAAAAGTCCAATCGTTCGTTGGCGTGCAGCGATGTTTGTATATGAAGTCGGTGACGATTCTAGTCTTCCATTTTTATATCAATATAGAGATGATTCGTCATACGAATGTAAATTGCAAAAAGAACTTGCGATTTCAAGAATTGAAGAAGGCGAAAGAGCACTTGGAAGTGTCTGGAAACAAATGGAAAAGAGGAATCAATAATGAATCCATATGAAGCATATATGAATGAACTTGTTGATGCTTATAGAAAAGACCTAACAAAATACAATTTTGAAGAATTCACAACTAAAGAAGCGGTCAAAGACTTTATGGACAATGTAAATGACGATGAAACGACTTTCGTTGTTATCAATAGTATGTGTGGATGTGCAGCAGGACTGGCACGACCAGCAGCACGTACAGTCGCATTACAAAACCCAAATACACCAGATCATTTAGTGACTGTTTTTGCGGGACAAGATAAAGAAGCGACAGAAGAAATGAGAACGTATATTGGTCAGGAACCTTCGAGCCCATCAATGGCATTATTTAAAGGTAAAGAGTTAAAATACTTCTTACCGAGAATGTTTATTGAGGGCAGAGAAATTGAAGATATTATGATGGATTTAAAAGACGTCTTTGACGAGTATTGTCAATAAAAAAAGGAAAGCACTGATTATGCTTTCCTTTTTAGTCTATTAATTAGTATTATTCAAAAATACACATCGAAATCATGTAAAGTGAAAGTAATACTAATCCAGTAAACATTACTGCTTCCATCCGGAACACTCCTTCGTTTGAAGTATATATGATTACTTATATTATATTAAAAATACCGAATAAAAGAAAGGAAGATTTTAATGAACACTTTCGATCAAGCGTATCACGACTTACTACAACATGTGTTAGATAAAGGAACAACTAAAGATGACCGCACAGGAACGGGTACAATTTCAACTTTCGGATATCAAATGCGTTTTGACTTAAGTAAAGGTTTCCCGTTACTAACGACAAAACGTACATCGTTTAAACTGATTGCGACAGAACTCATTTGGTTTATGCGCGGAGATACGAATATTAAATACTTGCTACAGTATAACAACAACATTTGGAACGAATGGGCATTTAAACGTTTTGTTGAATCTGAAGATTATCATGGCGAAGATATGACAGATTTTGGCCGACGTGCGTTGAAAGACGAAGCGTTTAACGAAGTATATCAACAAGAAATGGAAAAATATAAAGAACGCATTTTAACAGATGATACATTCGCTAAAAAGTATGGTGAACTCGGAAATGTATATGGTAAACAGTGGAGAGATTGGATCGGACCAAATGGAGAGTCTGTCGACCAACTACAGAACTTAATCGATTCGATTAAAAATACTCCATATTCTAGACGACATATCGTCTCAGCATGGAATCCTGCAGAAATTGAAACGATGGCATTACCGCCATGTCATACGCTGTTTCAGTTTTACGTAAACGATGGTAAGTTAAGTCTACAACTTTATCAAAGAAGCGCGGACGTATTTTTAGGAGTTCCATTTAACATCGCGTCATACAGTCTATTATTGTTACTCGTCGCAAGAGAAACAGGACTAGAAGTCGGTGAATTTGTTCATACTTTTGGTGACGTTCATATTTATCAAAATCATATCGAAGCAGTTGAGACTCAACTCTCTAGAGACGGATTCGACGCACCAACTGTTAAAATAAACACAGATAAATCTATGTTCGATTTAGAATATGAGGACTTTGAACTCGTGGATTATAAAAGTCATAAAAGCATTAAAGCACCAATTGCGGTCTAAAGGAGAAAAATAATGTTATCGTTAATAGTAGCATATGCAAATCAAAACGTTATCGGATTTAAAGGCGACATGCCGTGGCGCTTACCACATGATTTAAAACGTTTAAAAGAAATTACAACAGGACATACAATCGTCATGGGTCGAACGACATATGAGTCACTAGGTCGTCCATTACCGAACAGAAAAAATGTCGTCTTAACGAGTCAAGATATAGATGATGACGGTATTGAGATTATTCGTAGTCTCGATGAAATCAAATCTTTAGACGGTAAAGTATTTGTATTCGGTGGAAGCAAATTATACGATGCAATGATCGATGAAGTAGAAGAGATGTACGTCACTGAAATTTATGAATCGTTCGTTGGAGATACGTTCTTCCCAGAATATGACAAAAATGATTTTGAATTAATATCAAGAGAAGATTATAGTATTTCAGAAGAAGTAAATTATCCGTACGCATATTTACATTACGTAAAGAAGGATTCTTATGAATAATATTTGGAAAGTTTTATTTATAATATTATTTTCCATTAACGCTATAGTTATTGGGACAATTGGTTATAAGGTCATAACGTTACCAGATTATGACCAATTAAGTGAGCCTAGCACACAGTCAAAAGATTCGAACTTACAAGTCGTTGCGAACAACGAAACAATTGAAAAAATTATCAATGACAACATAGATGACAATATGTACGTCAATGTTTCAACAAGTGGCATCGAAATTGAAACGTTATATTCTGTTTTAAACATCGATGTTCCAGTAAACGTTTCAATTGAACCACTTGTAAAAGACGATCAGATTATTTTACAATTAAAAGATATTGATATCGCAAGATTTTCAGTCAGCTTAGATTTAATATATGATACACTTAAAAACCATGTAACATTAGATAATGGCATGGAATTTAGTGATGATGCACCAGAGATTATTATCGATTCAAAAGTTTTTAAACAACAACTTGAATACGACGTTACTATCGATGAAATTGATTATAAAAATGATAAGTGGTATTTTTCAGTTGATGGATTATTTTAGAGGAGTGATATGATGGCAAAAGCGACATTAGCAGGTGGTTGTTTTTGGTGTTTAGTTAAACCATTCGACCAATACGATGGTGTAAATTCAGTAACAAGTGGCTACTCAAACGGCCACAAAGAAAATCCGACATATGAAGAGGTTGGATCTGGTACAACAGGTCATACAGAAGCGGTACAAATTGATTTTGATCCAGATGTTATTTCATACCGTGAAATTTTAAAAGTATTCTTTAAAACATTTGACCCAACAGATAATGATGGACAATTCGGTGACCGTGGATCGATGTATATGCCTGCTGTCTTTTATCATGATGACACTCAAAAAGAAGAAGCAGAGAAATATATCGATGAATTAAACGATTCAAAAGTATTTAACGATCCTGTGATTACACCTGTGTTACCGTATAAGAACTTTTATGCAGCAGAAGATTATCATCAAGATTTTTATAAGAAAAACAGTGCACATTATAATGCGTTTTATAAAGGTTCTGGTCGTAAAGGGTTTATTGAGAAACATTGGAGTGAAAACTAATGAAAAAAGACATTTCTGAACTTACTGAAATGGAATATCACGTCATGAAAGAAAATGGTACTGAACCACCGTTTCAAAATGAGTATGATCAGCACACTGAAGCGGGTATATACGTCGATAAATTATCCGGTCAAGCATTGTTTAGTTCGACGGATAAATATGATGCTGGATGTGGTTGGCCATCATTTACACGTACAATCGATGAATCTGTCTCTGAACATTTTGATGATTCATTTGGAATGCGTCGTATTGAAGTACGTAGCGATACGTCTGATTCACATTTAGGTCATATATTTAATGATGGCCCTGTCGAATCAGGGGGAATGAGATATTGTATTAACTCTGCTGCATTAACTTTTATTCCAAAAGAAGAGTTAAAAGATACAGATTACGAAAAGTATTTAACATTGTTTGAGTGATACTATGAAAAGTTATTCTTTTTATCAGTTTATGAAAACAAAAGTCGGTGAAAAGAGTGAAAGCGGAGTGTTCGCTACACACGTAGTGAATGATTTAGATTTCCCCAAATTTTCTACTGACTATAATAATATTTCAGACTATTTAGAAAAAACACCATACGACGGTGCGTCATTACACACGTTTGATACTTTATTTGAAGAATATGAAAATTGGTTAAAATATTAGGAGGATGAACATGAGCATTCATATTGGTGCAAAACAAGGCGACATTGCAGAAACTATTTTACTACCAGGAGATCCGTTACGTGCAAAATACATTGCAGAAACATTTTTAGAAGATGTTACACAATTTAATGAAGTAAGAAACATGTTCGGTTTTACTGGAACATATAAAGGAAAAAGAATTTCTGTTATGGGTACAGGAATGGGAATTCCTTCTATCTCTATTTATGTCCATGAGTTAATGCGTGATTACGGAGTTAAAAACTTAATTCGTGTTGGTACTTGTGGTGCGATTAAAGAAGATATTAATGTACGTGATTTAATTATCGCTCAAAGTGCATCGACTGATTCTAGTCAAAACACGAAATTATTTAATAATATCAGTTATGCACCGACTTCAGACTTTGAATTACTCGCGTCCGCTTACAATGAAGCAACGAAACGCGGAACGAACGCGATTGTCGGTAACGTATTTACAGCTGATTCATTTTACGATGAAAAAGGAAACATCGAACAACTTGCAGAATACGGTGTACTTGCGTTAGAGATGGAGTCAAGCGCATTATTTACAATTGCTAAAAAATATAACGCAAGAGCGCTGAGTATTTTAACAGTATCTGACCACGTAATAACAGGTGAGGAAACTTCAGCAATGGAAAGACAGACGACATTTAATGAGATGATTGAAATTGCATTAGATGCAGCTCTTCCATTTGCAGAATCATTGTAATATTAGAAATTAGGTGAAACTGTGAACAACGAAATACCAAAAAGTAGTCATCGTTTAAAAGTCAGTTTAAATATATTCTGGTTTATCGTCATCATACTAACGACGATTTTTCTCTCTGTATTAATTACCGCACTAAGTTTAGGTGGAAAAACGGAACGCGCAGTAAACGTCGGAACTGATACGAGACAAGAGTTCGTTAAATTATATAACGTGTACGACACTCTATCTTCAGAATATTATACAGACGTTGACAAAGAACATTTAATTGAATCTTCGATTAAAGGTATGGTGAATGGTTTAAACGATCCATATAGTGAATACATGCAAGTAGACGAAACAGCTGATTTTGAAGAATCAATTACCGGCGAATTTTACGGTATTGGTGCTGAAATTATGCAAGATGATCAAAACGTTATCGTCTCAAGTCCAATGAAAGGCTCGCCAGCGGAAAAAGCAGGCGTTCAGCCTGGAGATAAAATACTCGCAATTGACGGAGAGTCAATTAAAGGTTGGTCTTCACACGAAGCTGTTCAACTTATTCGTGGTGAAGAGGGTACGGATGTCACGTTAACGATTCAAAGAGGTTCTGACAAACCATTTGACCTCGTTATTACTCGTGAAAAAATTCATATCGATAGTGTCACTTCAGAAATTAAAGATGATGTTTCTCATATTAGTATCAATCGTTTCCAACAAGATACTGCGAAAGAATTAAAACTTGCGCTTGAGGATGCTAAAGAGAAAAAAGTTAAAGACGTCGTACTAGATTTTCGTTCAAACCCAGGTGGTCTATTAAACGAAGCTGTTGAGATGATTAATTTCTTCGTAGATAAAGGCGAACTCGTCTTATATCTCGAGCATAAAAATGGTGACCGTGAAGAGATATATGCTGAAAATGATCGATTAGTAAAAGAAGATGACTTTGACAACATCTATATTTTACTCAACGAAGGTTCAGCAAGTGCGAGTGAAGTATTTGCTGGAGCGATGCGAGATTTAACGAAAGCTGAAATCGTCGGTACGAAATCATTTGGTAAAGGTATCGTACAAAGAACGAGTGAATTCAAAGATCAATCATTAGTTAAATATACGAACACGAAATGGTTAACACCAAATGGCGACTGGATTCACGAAAAAGGTATCGAACCTGACTTTGTAATTAACAATCCAGATTTCTATCGAGTGAAGTTCTTAGATAGAGAAGATGCCTATATTGAAACACAAGAGAACGATGATATTATTACGATTAAAGTGATGTTAGAAGCGTTAGGTTATAACATAGAAACAATGGATAACGTCTTTGACGCTAATTTAACAGATGCTGTTAAAAATTATCAAAAAGACAATAACTTAGATGAAAATGGTATCGTTACAGGGGATACGACAGCTCAATTAATGAAAGATATTCGTGAGCACATCCAAGATAATGACACTCAATACGATTATCTATTAGATTATATTAAAGGCGAAAAGTCTAAAGAAGATATTACAAAAGAAATGAAAGAAGAGTCTAAGTACATTCCTGTCGATGATTCTCGTAAACGTTCAAATCAAGACGATGAATAATTCATATAAACACCGTGCATATGCATGGTGTTTATCATTATTTAAAGAAAGAGGATACATATGAAATTAAATGATGATGTAGTCGTATTAACAGGTGGGGGGACAATCGGGCATGTTATGCTCAATACGTTAATCGCTCCAGAGCTGTTAAATGATAACGTAAAGCCATATTATATCGGATCTAAAACAGGTATTGAAAAAGAAATTATCGAAAAATCCGGTATCGAATACTACAGCATTTCAAGTGGTAAGTTACGACGCTATTTATCATTTGAAAATATTAAAGATGTATTTAAGGTGACAAAAGGCATTTTTGATGCGAGACGTATATTAAAAAAGTTACAACCGAAATTCGTCTTTTCAAAAGGTGGTTTTGTGTCAGTACCAGTTGTACTCGCAGCAAAAAGTTTGAATATACCCGTCTATATTCATGAGTCAGATATTTCTCCAGGACTAGCGAATAAAATTGCTGGTAAATTTGCTAAAAAGATATTTGTCACTTTCGAAAAGACGTTAAACTTTGTCGATTCAAATAAATCTGAGTATGTAGGACCTGTCATTCGTGAAGAATTGCTACATGGTAGTAAAGAGATTGCAGAGAACATTACTGGACTAGATCCGAATAAACCGACAATTATGTTTATCGGAGGGAGTTTAGGGGCAAAATCTATAAACGATTTAGTGCATAACCATTTAGATACTTTTGTAGACCAATACCAAGTCATTCATATAACTGGTCCAGATAACATTCGTGAAGATATTAGTCATCCTAATTATCGCCAATATGAATTCGTACAACATGAACTCGCACATTTCTATAAAATTTCTGACGTCGTGATTTCACGTAGTGGAGCAAACGTTATTTACGAATTACTACTCCTTAAGCAACCGATGCTTTTAATCCCATTACCGTTATCTCAAAGTCGTGGAGACCAAATTGAAAACGCTGAGTACTTTAAAAGTAAGGGATATGCTGAAACGATCGAAGATGAATCTATAACTCCAAAACGAATCATTGACAATATTAGGAAAATCGAAAATAATAAACTAGAATACATTAAAAATATGGAGACATTTACAGCGGGGATGACACCAAAACGCTTAACAGAACATCTACTTAAGGAGGAGTAAATATGAGTCGTGACAAGAAAATATCACTGTTTATCGTATTTACTCTAATATTTGGTGTGATTGCAGTGTTTCACGAGTCACGTGTCGGTCGTTTTATCGACCGTGAAGTGTATGAGTTTATCTACGCTTCAGAAAGTTTTTTAACAACTGCATTATTTTTAGGGGTCACTCAACTCGGTGAAGTTATCTCAATGATTATTCTCTCAATCATTGTCATTGCGATTTTACTGTTATACAGAATGAACATTCACGCGTTATTTTTGGTCGTCTCGATGTTAATGTCTAGCATTTTAATTCCTGTTCTGAAACATTCATTCGACAGAGAGCGTCCGGCGTTTTTACGCTTAATTGAAATTGGTGGATTTAGTTTTCCAAGTGGACACAGTCTCGGTTCGACCATATTTTTCGGAAGTTTGATGGTGTTAATAAAACATACGAATTTAAATCATAAAGCTGTACTGTATGCACTTTGTGCTGTCGCAATTTTACTTATTTGCTCGTCACGCGTATATCTCGGCGTCCATTTTCCAACAGACGTTCTCGCAGGCATGGCAATCGGAGCAGCGACAGTTTCTTTAGTATCATGGATATTCCATGGAAAATTTAAAGATATAAAATAATTCATGAAGTAGGTGGATCTATTGATTACTCATTTATATGAATCAATCACTCTTGAGAATGACAGAATTAAATTAATTCCGATGCAGTTGTCCCACGCAAAAGATTTACAAAAGGTAAACCATGAAAGTATATGGACGTATATGTTATATCAAGCTATCACTGAAGAGCAGATGACTGAATGGGTCTCAAGTGCAATAGATTCACGCAATAACATGCAGGCAATTCCGTTTGTCGTCATTTTAAAATCAACAGATGAAGTGCTCGGTAGTACAAGAATTCAGCATATCGACTATGAACGACAAAGTTGTGAAATTGGTGCCAGTTGGTTTGGAACGAGTGCACAACGTACTTTTGTCAACTCTGACTCAAAGTTTTTACTGCTCGAATTTTGTTTTGAAGTAATGGGTATGATGCGTGTTCAAATTCGTGCTGATGAAAGAAATGTGCGTTCAAATAAAGCAATCGAGAGACTCGGATTTACAAAAGAAGGAGTCTTAAGAAAAGAACGTGCACTCCATGGCATACCTAGAAACTTAGTCGTATACTCAATAATTGATGATGAATGGCCAGAAGTGAAAAAGAACTTAATCATACGACAACAAAGCTATAGTAATGATACTCCAGGTAAAGTTTCTGGTGTGTAATAGAACTCCGGTTAAAGTTTTTGCTTTAATCGGAGTATTTTTTATGATAATTTTAGAGATAATATTCAAAATGATATAGTTAACTTGAGGTGAGACGATGCCAAACATTTTAGTTGTCGAAGATGAACAAAATTTAGCACGTTTTCTAGAGCTTGAACTCACTTATGAAGGCTATGACGTAGAAGTAACGTTCGACGGATTAAGTGGGCTAGAACATGCTTTAGACAAAGATTACGACTGTATATTACTCGATTTAATGTTGCCAGAGTTAAATGGATTAGAAGTATGTCGTAAAATTAGAAAAGAAAAAGACACACCAATTATTATGATTACAGCAAAAGATACAACATATGAAAAGGTAATTGGCTTAGATTATGGCGCAGACGATTATATCGTTAAACCATTTGAAATTGAAGAGCTACTCGCACGCATTCGCGTCATTATGAGACGCAGAAAAGTACACGAGTCGAATATATTAGAATCAAACGGTATAACAATTGATTTATCAGCATATAAAGTACTCGTCAATGAAACAGAACTAGACTTAACAAAAACAGAATTCGAATTATTACGATTACTCATTGAAAACGAGAATATTGTATTAAAACGTGAGACGATTCTAGATCAAATTTGGGGATACGATAACGAAGTTGAAACGAACGTCGTTGACGTTTACATTCGTTATTTACGAAATAAGCTCAAACAATATGACCTCGATAAAATTATCGAAACTGTTCGGGGTGTTGGGTATGTGATTCGAGAATGAAAACCTCTCTAAGATCAAGGTGGATGCGGTTAGCAATTTTGATAATCACGGGTTCTTTTATTATGTTCAGTACGTTCTTAATTTATGCAACGAGTATATATTTAAAAGATTTACAGTACCGTGCAGCTGATAGAAGTGCTGTTGAATTACATTCTTTGTATTCAACGACACCGATCAACGCGATTACTGAACGCGAAATTTATACGAGTCTTTATGATAATCAAAAATTTGTACTCTTTACGATGAGCGGTGAAGAAGTGTACCGTTGGCCGAGTAAGGATCAGTCTTATAATGTACCACGTGAACAAATTATTAACCCGGATTTTTATCCGATGGAAATCAATGACAAAAAATATATCGTAAAAACTGTCATGATAGAATCAGAATATTGGAATGGATATATTGCAATCATTCACCCGATGCAAGAGTATTATACAATTTTACAAATGATAATTATTATCGCAACGATTATCGCATTTATGTCGATATCCGTGACATCTGTCATTAGTTACTTTATTTCTGGACAAATGGTACGTCCAATATACCGATTTACAAAGCAACTTCAGTACGTTGAAAATAACGGGTTTTCTGAACGTCTCGATTTACGAACGAATTTATCAGAAATTGATTACATGGTTGTTTCATTTAACAAAATGATGGATACACTTGAAGAGTCATTTAATCAGCAAAAGCAATTTGTAGAAGATGCATCACATGAACTACGTACGCCTCTACAGATCGTTCAAGGGCATTTAAATTTAATAAACCGATGGGGTAAAAATGATAAAGCGGTACTTGAAGAGTCACTTCAAATTTCTATCGATGAGATGGGGCGTATTACTAAATTAATTGAAGAATTGTTAGAGTTAACAAAAAATGAAAACAAACAAAAACTCGTCCTTGAGCCAATTGATTTAAACAATGAAATTTTAAGTCGCGTCAATGCGATGAGGCAACTTCATCCGTCTTATACATTTACTACTGATTTAAAAGATGATTTATATTACGCTATAAGTCAGCATCAGTTTGAACAAATACTCGTTATCTTCCTAGATAATGCCGTAAAATACGATAATAAAAATAAATCAATTCATATCGTATCTAAACAAATGAGTAATAAAATTAAAATTGAAATATCTGACAAAGGAGTCGGGATTCCTAAAGAAGAGGTCAATAAAGTCTTCGACCGTTTTTATAGAGTCGATAAATCAAGAAGTCGTGAACTCGGTGGTAATGGACTTGGATTATCGATTGCTAAAAAAATTATTGAAGCAAACGGTGGAAACGTGTATATCACAAGTAAAATTAATGAAGGAACGACAATTCATATTGAATTTTCTTTAAAGTAAAATTATATCGCTTAAGACAGGTCATTTACTTTAAAGGATAGCTTTAAAATGGTAAACTTATAGCGAGTAACAAATACACAGAAGAGGTGTCTTATATGAAAGAGAAGGCGTATGATCACGCGCCTGTTAGTTTCGGAACAAACCTTGGGTTAATCTTAGAATACTACGATATGTATTTAGAGGACCCGAATAGTGTTTCTGAGGAGATGCAAATTTTATTTGAGTCAATTTTAAACAATGATACTCAATTTAGCGCTCCGAGAACAGGTAGCTCAAGTAGCAAATTAGAGAACATTATTAAGTGGGTAACTGATATTCGTACTTACGGTCATTTAGTGGCTGACGTTTATCCGGTGTATCCTCCTGAAATTAAAAACAATCCTGATTTCAGTTTTGAAAGTTATGGATTTACTGAAGAGGATCTTAAAAACGTTTCTGTTGAAACGATTAGTCCATATTTAGTAGATACTTTTGATAATGCACTCGATGCGATTCATCATTTAAAAGATACGTATACTTCACCATTATCTTTTGAATTCTCACACATTAACAACGAAGAAGAAAGAGAATGGTTCAAAAAGTATACAGAAACAAAAGGGCAACCGAATTATGATAACGATCAAAAAATAGCACTATTTAAAGAATTATCAAAAGTTGAAGGTTTCGAAAAATATTTACAAAAAAACTTCGTAGGAGCAAAACGTTTCTCTATTGAAGGTGTAGACTCTTTAGTACCGATGTTAAATCATCTACTTAAGAAAATGGCCGAAGATAAATTACAACACCTTCAAATTGGGATGGCACACCGTGGACGCCTAAACGTCTTAACTCACGTATTACAAAAACCATACGAAATGATGTTAAGTGAATTCATGTCAACGGACGCTATGAAATTCTTACCAACTGATGAATCTCTAGCAATTACTAACGGTTGGATGGGAGACGTTAAATATCACCTCGGTGGGGTTAAAACATTAAATGATAACGATCTTGAGCAAACAGTTACACTTGCTAATAACCCGTCTCACTTAGAAATCGTTGGACCTGTCGTACAAGGTAAAACACGTGCAGCACAAGAACAAAACGATGTAGCCGGCGAAAGTGTACAAGACAAAAATGCATCATTTGCAGTAGTTGTTCATGGAGACGCTGCGTTTCCAGCTCAAGGTGTAAACCCTGAAGCAATGAACATGAGTGACCTAAATGGTTACACTGTCGGTGGTTCTATTCACATCATTACGAATAACCGTATCGGATTCACAACAGAAGAATGGGACGGTCGTTCAACGCTTTACTCAAGTGATATCGCAAAAGGATTTGATATCCCTGTATTACACGTTAACAACGACAAACCAGAATATGTATTAAAAGCAATTGAACTAGCATTTGAATACCGTCAAACATTCAACCGTGATATCGTTATCGACCTCATCGGATACCGTCGTATGGGGCATAACGAAATGGATGAACCAATGACAACGAACCCAATGCTTTACAATGAAATTAAAAACTATCCAACAATTGAACACTTATATGGTGATCAATTAGTTGAGGAATCAGTAATTTCTAGAGACCAAAAATCAGAAATTATTGATAATGTTGAAAAAGAAATTCGTTCAGCACACGATAAAATCGATAAAAACGATACGATTGTAAGTGGTGAAATCGAACATCCTGAATTCGTGTTCGGTAAACAGAAAAACGAAGCTGACGAAACGATTACGAAAGAACGTTTAGAAAAAATTACTGAAGAATTATTAACTTATAACGGTGATTTTGAAGTATTCAGACGACTTTCTAAAGTTTTAGAAAGAAGAAAGTTAGCATTTGAAGATGACTCAGCTGGTATCGACTGGGGTCACGCTGAAGCACTTGCGTTTGCTACATTACTTCAAGACGGTACACCAATTCGCTTTACAGGTGAAGATGCAGAACGTGGTACGTTCGCACACCGTAACGCTGTGTTACATGATCCTGAAAGCGGAGAAAAATATACACCGTTAAAAAATATTAGTGACGCGAAAGCATCATTTGATATTTATAACTCACCGTTATCAGAACTTGCAGCATTAGCATATGAATATGGTTATAACGTTCAAAATAAAGACGTCTTAACAATTTGGGAAGCACAATACGGTGACTTCGTAAACATGGCACAGCCAATCATTGATACGTTTATTTCTGCAGCGCATTCTAAATGGGGAGAAACGACAGGCTTAACGATGTTACTTCCTCATGCACAAGAAGGACAAGGTCCTGAACACTCAAGTGCAAGAATTGAAAGATTCTTACAGTTATGTGCAGAAAACAACATGATCGTGGCGAACTTATCATCAAGTGCGAACTACTTCCATCTATTAAGACGACAAGCACAAAACTTAAACACTGATTTAATGCGTCCATTAGTACTTACTTCACCGAAAAGTTTACTAAGAAACCAAACAGCATCTAGACCAGTTTCAGAGTTTGTAAATGGTACATTTAAAGAAATCATTTATAATAACGAAAAGCCTAAATCAGTTAAAACGGTTTTAATCGCTAGTGGTAAAGTAGCAGTTGAACTAGAAGAAAATCTTAAAAAAGAAGAAGACACTTCTAAGTTATTAATTAAATTAGAGCAACTATATCCATTCCCAGAGGAAGAAATTAAAGAAGTTCTAAGTACTCTACCAAAATTAGAAGAAGTTAGATTTGTACAAGAGGAGCCTAAAAACCAAGGTTCATATCGTTTTGTAGAACCGTACTTACGCGATCTACTCGATGACAAAATCGCTTTAAGCTATGTTGGAAGAAACGAAAGTGCGTCTCCTGCAGAAGGAAACGCAGGTATTTATAAATTAATTCAAGATAGAATCATTAAAGAAGCATTGAAATAAGAGGAGAAGATAGAGAATGAGTGAAATTATCGTTCCAGAGCTCGCAGAATCGATTACAGAAGGTACGATTGCGACTTGGTTTAAAAAAGTTGGAGACAGTGTTGAAAAAGGGGAAGCTGTTTTAGAACTTGAAACTGACAAAGTCAACGTTGAAATTGTCAGTGAAGAAGATGGTGTAATTTCTGAAGTGAAAGCTGAAGAAGGAGACACTGTTGAAGTCGGACAAGTTGTTGCTGTAGTTGGTGAAGGCAGTGGTGCACCTAAAGCAGAAGAGACTAAAGCAGAAGAAGCTAAAGAAGAGAAAAAAGAAGAAGTTAAAGAAGAAACAATAGTTGAATCTAAAGAAGATTCACAAATCGTTGCAACGCCTTCAGCGCGTAAATTAGCACGTGAAAAAGGCATCGACTTAGCTGACATTAACGCTGCAGATCCAAGAGGTCTAGTACGTTCACATGACGTTAATAATCATGTCAACGCGCCTAAAGAAGCACCTAAGGCAGAACAAGCAAAACCAGAAGTTAAAGAACAAGCTACTTTTGAAAAACCTGTAGTGCGTGAACAGATGTCACGTCGTCGTCAAACGATTGCAAATCGTCTATTAGAAGTTTCTCAATCTACAGCAATGTTAACGACGTTTAACGAAATCGACATGTCTGCTGTTATGGATTTACGTAAACGTAAAAAAGATCAGTTTATGGAAAGAAATGACGGAACGAAACTTGGCTTCATGTCATTCTTTACAAAAGCTGTAGTCGCTGCACTTAAAAAATATCCAGCAGTTAACGCTGAAATCGACGGTAAAGATTTAGTTTACAAACAGTTCTATGATATTGCGATTGCAGTATCAACTGATGAGGGACTACTTGTACCAGTAATTAGAGATTGTGACCGTAAAAACTTTGCTGAAATTGAAAATGATATTATCGATGTTGCGACACGTGCACGCGATAAGAAATTAACGCTTGATGAAATGACAGGTGGATCATTCACAATTACAAATGGTGGAGTATTCGGTTCATTAATGTCTACGCCGATTATTAACGGTACTCAAGCTGCAATCTTAGGTATGCACACGATTCAACAACGTCCAGTAGCAGTAGATGGTAAAGTAGAAATTCGTCCAATGATGTATGTCGCATTAAGTTACGACCACCGTATCATTGATGGTGCTGAGTCTGTTGGATTCTTAAAAACAATTAAAGAATTAATTGAAAACCCTGAAGACTTACTATTAGAAGGTTAATAGAAGAGGTGCAATATGCACCTCTTTCTTTTTAAGGAGAGAATATATGTTACACGAAACTTGGAAAGATAATCATATTAAAGATGTCAAAGTCGTTCATACAGATGCAAAAAAGTTTAAAGTATCTGATATGTTAACAGTTGGTAAAACGTATAAAGTCGTTAATGAAACTGAAGAATATTTGTTTGTCATCGATAATTCTAATAAAGTCGGCGGCTATTATAAAGAATATTTTGAAGAAGTTTAAGATGTGCGTTAAGCACATCTTAATTTTTTTAAAAAAAGTTTTCTGATAATTCGAAAAACATATAGACATAATGAATTAAGTCATGTAATATGTTGTTTATGCAAAAAGATAAATTAATTTTTTGGAGGTTTAGAAATGAATACTAAATATGTATTTGTCGTAGGATTCATGCTGTTCGCGATGTTCTTCGGGGCCGGAAACTTAATTTTCCCACCGTCAATCGGACATGAAAGCGGCGATCACTTTTGGATTGGAATATTAGGATTTGTAATTACTGGAGTAGGGTTACCACTCATTGCAGTAATTGCAGGTGCCATTTCAAAAGGTGGGTACGATGAGTCACTTAATCATATAAGTAAGTGGTTCTCAGTCGTATTTATGGTCGCTATCTTTTTAACAATTGGACCATTCTTTGCGATTCCGAGAACGGCAACAACTGCGTATGAAATGTCAGTATTACCATACTTAAGTGGTACAAGCTCATTAAGTTTACTCATCTTCTCGGTGTTATATTTTGTTATTGTTTTCTTAATTGTTTTAAAGCCAGGATATCTGGTAGATACTATTGGTAAGGCATTAACACCTATTTTATTAATTACTATTATTTTATTAGTCGTTATGGGTATTGTGAGCTACTTAGGTTTAACGCCAAATCCAACGGCTGGTGCATTTTTAGAAAAGAACGCCTTTTCAGTAGGATTTACAGAAGGTTATTTAACGATGGATGCAATTGCAGCACTTGTATTTAGTTTAATCGTTATAAATGCAATACGTGGACTCGGATTCACAGATAAAAAAGATTTACTTAATGGAACAATTAAATCTGCACTCATTGCCGCATCATTACTTGGAGTGATTTATGTATCACTCGCATGGATTGGTAACAGAGTTGCTTTACCTGGAGCATTACCTGAAGGTCAAAACTTAGGAACTTATATTTTAACGTTTGTAGCTGAAGATGTTCTTGGAGGATTTGGAGTATTTATACTAGCAACGATTGTATTCCTTGCTTGTTTAACAACTTGTGTCGGATTAATCGTAGCAGTTGCAGAGTATTTCAATAAATTAATCCCTAAATTAAGTTATAAAGCATGGGCAGCAATTTGGACACTCGTATCATTAGTACTTGCTAACCAAGGTTTAAGTACAATTATCCAAGGGTCAGTTCCAGTACTTATGATCTTATATCCAATCGCAATGACTGTCGTAGCGTTAGTAATTATCACGTATTTTGTACCATCACCAAAGCTTTCAATGCAAGTTCCAGTATACCTAATTTCGGTTGTTTCAATTCTTGCAGTCGTGTATCGATCAGAATATTTTGGAGTAGCAGCATTAGAAAAGCTACCGCTTCAAGTATTAGAAAGTTTACCATTATTCTCTACACAGTTTGAATGGATTCCATTATTAGTTATCGGTTATATCATCGGATATATACTCGGTTCAAAACAAGAAAAAATTGTATACGAATAGAAAAAAGGAAAGGAGAGGACTCCTTTCCTTTTATTTGTATCTATCTTTTATATCTAATAGGCGAGTTTTAAGTTCTTCTTCCATTTGAAGTAATTCTTTTTCAGCAGCTTGACGTTTTGCTTTACCTTCTGTTTGAATGCGTAACGTTTCTTCAATCGTCTCAAGTAGGTTTTCTTGCGTGTATTTAAGCGTTTCGATATCTACGATACCACGTTCGTTTTCTTCTGCTGTCATGAGTGCGTTTTGTTTTAACATCTCACTATTTTTACTTAACAATTCATTCGTCGTGTCCGTTACAGCTTTTTGTGCTTTTGACGCCGATTCTTGGTTTAGTAATGTTAACGCAATCGCCATTTGGTTTTTCCACAGTGGGATAGATGTTAAAATCGAACTTTGAATTTTTTCAGCGAGTGACTGGTTAATATTTTGAATCATACGAATTTGTGGCGCAGATTGTAACGTAATTTGTCGAGATAATTTAAGATCGTGAATACGTTTATCTAATCGATTCATGTACTGAATCATATCGTTTACATCTTGCGTTGCCATTTGATTGTTAGACGCTGTTGCGCGCTGTCTTAACTCAGGTAGTGTTTCTGTCTCAATTTCATTCTTTTTAAGCTCTGCAGCACGTATATAAATGTTTAGCGCTTCAAAATACGCTTTATTTTCTTCATAGAGATTGTCTAATAATTGAACATCTCTAACGAGTAAATCTTTTGAGTTTTCCAGTTGTACACTAATTCTATCTACTTGACTCGCAACACCTTTATGTTTAGCGAGTAATTCATTTACTGATCGATTGACTTTACCAAACATACGCTGAAATACATTCTTATTTTGCTTCGTTAATTGTTCTGGATCAATTTCTTTTAATTTACTCATCAACTGTTTTAAAGAGTCTCCAACAGGTCCTATCTCTTTAGATTGTACTTGATTTAACATATCGTGAGAAAACTGTGACAGTTGGGATTGAGCGTTCGCACCATATGAAATGAGTGCATCGTTGTCGAGTGGTTGTATTTGATTTTTGATCGTTTCTATCTGTTTTAATTCTTCTGCTGTAAATTCATCATCTTTAAATGTTGTTGTCACATTTTGTGAGTGTTCTTCTTTTTGTAACTCCGTAACGGGTTGAAAAGGGTTGTTTAATAATTCATCTTTTTTATTACTTTCTGTCAATATATTCACCTGCTTTTTCTTTCTCTTGAATCACTTTTGAAAAGTCAGGAAGGCGTTCATCTTCCTTCATTTCTAACTGTCTTTTTCTATTATTTCCTTCGGTGCGTTTTAATACATCACGCTCTATTTTAAGCCGCTCATAATCTCGTTTGTTTATTTCTGATAAATCGAGTTCTAAATTTCGTTTTAAATCGAGTAGGCGTAACCTTGCCGTATTGAGTTCAATTTTTTCTTCTTTCGTTTTACCTGGTAAACGATATAAATCTAAATATATTTCGACCATGTTTACCGCTGAATCTAAATTAGAGTGAAAGAATTGTAAACCATTATAAAATAGTTTAGGTTCGTTTTCTACACGTTTCATAATCGCGCGTACGACTCTATTTATATCAAAGATAAGTTTAATATCATTTAAATTTCTAATCTTTTTAAAGCTATTTAAAAGCCGCTTCTGTTTTCCCTTAGCGACCTTTAACTCTTGTTTTATATATTTATATTCACTGCGTGCAAGCTCGTGTTCGTTTAAATACTTTTGTAACGTAAATTGCTGTGTTGTAACATACGTTAAGAGTGCAGCAACACTCGTTGCGATCGCTGACGTTAAAGTCGCTAAATCGAACACCATTAACGACATTAGCCACGTAATAAGCGCAACAGGACTCGCAATCAACACGCCGTACAAATGTGTGAGGTAATCCTTCATAAAACTTCTCCATTCATTTATCTCTTACTATAATTATAAGTCTTTGTCCTTGAATTTGCGAATAATAGGACTATAATAAACTCACTAGAACATTGACTTAAAATGGGGTGTTCATATGTATGAAATAGTCATAATTACAGCCTATTATGAAGGTTGGTGGTTATTTGAAGAGTGGAGGGATGATGTTACAGAGTCGTTCATATTTAATGATTATCCAACGATGAAAATAAAATATGATGAAATCTATCAATTATTACAGGACAAATATACATCCGTAAAAATCGGAAAGTATCATATCCCAGCATTTTTTAATTGTTGTGAGATTCAATACTGCGAAGATTGTGATGATGATGTACAAATATATCACTCTTTAATCGCGTTAGAAAATGATACGATATTAGAAATGAAATAAATGTTACACTTTTTAAGTAGGTCTTTACACAAACGCTTTCATTGATATATAATATGACTGTCGATATTTATTTGAATATTGAACATATTTTTGGAGGATTTTTTAAATGAAACAAGGTAACGTAAAATGGTTCAACGCTGAAAAAGGTTTTGGCTTTATCGAAATCGAAGGAGAAGATGACGTATTCGTACACTTCTCAGCAATTCAAGAGGAAGGTTACAAATCTCTTGAAGAAGGCCAAGCAGTTGAATTCGAAATCGTTGAAGGCGACCGTGGTCCACAAGCGACAAACGTAGTTAAATTATAATACTAATAGCTTTCAATATAAATTGAACCTCTACCAACTAGTAGAGGTTCTTTTGTTTAATATTTGTTTAAAATACCTTTGTCAATTAAGTATTCTTCGTAAGATGTTTCTTTAGTCATTGCTCCGACTTCGTTTAGTTCAATAACTCGGTTTGCGATCGTGTTGATGAATTCAAAGTCATGTGATGTAAATAAAATCGATCCTTTAAACTTAATGAGACCATCGTTCACCGCTTGAATACTTTCTAAGTCTAAGTGGTTTGTCGGTTCATCGAGTAGTAAAACGTTCGCTTTAGATAACATCATTTTAGACAGCATTGCTCGTACTTTTTCTCCACCTGAAAGAACGTGTGCGTGTTTTTTTGCTTCTTCACCGCTAAATAACATACGTCCTAAGAAACCACGTAAAAACGTTTCTGTTTGTTCGTCTTCAGGTGCGTATTGTCTTAGCCAGTCAACGAGTGATAATTCTACGCCTTCAAAGTACTCACTATTATCTTTAGGCATATACGTCTGTGTCGTCGTTACACCCCAAATGACTTCACCTTCGTCAGGTTCAATGACGCCTGCTAAAATGTCGAGTAGAACTGTCTTTTGAATTTCACTATCTCCAACGATAACCGCTTTGTCGTTCGGGTTAATTGTAAAGTTTACATCTTTTAAAATTTCAGTTCCATCAATAGAGTGTGATAAATTTTTAACTTGTAAAAGATCGTTCCCAATTTCTCTTTCTGGCGTGAATCCAACGTATGGATAACGTCTGCTTGACGGTTTAATATCATCGAGTTCAATTTTTTCGAGCATCTTTTTACGACTCGTCGCTTGTTTCGATTTTGCAGCGTTTGCACTAAATCTCGCAATAAACTCTTTTAACTCAGCGATACGTTCTTCTTTTTTCTTGTTTTGTTCTTGCATTAACTCTTTAGCCAGTTTACTTGACTGATACCAGAAGTCATAGTTCCCAACGTAAATTTGAATTTTACCGTAATCTAAGTCTGCGATATGTGTACAGACGTTATTTAAGAAGTTACGGTCGTGTGATACGACGATTACAGTGTTTTCAAAGTTGATTAAAAACTCTTCTAACCACTGGATCGCTTTAATATCTAAACCGTTCGTCGGCTCGTCGAGCAGTAACACGTCTGGGTTACCAAATAAACTTTGTGCGAGTAATACTTTTACTTTTTGGCTGTTTTCTAGTTCAGACATCTTTTTATTAACGAGATCCTGATCAATACCTAAACCGTGCAATAAGTTTTCAGCATCACTATCTGCAGTATACCCACCTTTTTCACCATATAACGCTTCGAGCTCAGCTGCGCGCATACCATCTTCATCATTAAAGTCTGGTTTCATGTAAATCGCATTTTTCTCTTCTGCAATTTGCCATAACTCTTCGTGTCCCATTAATACAACGTCTAAAACTGTCTCATCCTCGTACTGATAATGGTCTTGTTTTAAAAACGCCATACGTTCATTTGGTCCCATCGTTACATGACCCGTTTGAGAATCGATTTCTCCAGATAAGATCTTTAAAAACGTCGATTTACCTGCACCGTTTGCACCAATAAGTCCATAACAGTTACCCGGTGTAAATTTTATGTTTACATCTTCAAATAATTTTCTATCTCCAAATTGTAAACTCACATCACTAACTTGTAACATGTGCATTCTCCTTAATTATTATTACACGTAATTATACTATACATATGCTATGATTAATATATTATAACGACGATTAGGAGATTTTATGAAGAGATTATCAGGAACGACTCAATTTTTAACGTTAGATAGAGTAGAGGGGTCAACGTTATACTTTAAAACTGAAGACGATGAAGTAATTCGTATGAACAAATCATTACAACAAGAGGAGTATGAAGTCGGACAGGACGTTGCGGTATTCATATATCCAAATACGCGTGGAGAGTTATTCGCTTCTCCAGTCATTCCAAAAATTACTCGAGACAAATTTGATTTCGTACCAGTGAGTGAAGTGACGTATGACGGTGTGTACATCGATATCGACGCACCGAAAGATTTTTTAATCCCTTATGAAGATTTACCAAAACTTAAAAAAGTTTGGCCAAAACCTGGCGATAAAGTTATGGCAACTTTACGTGTAGAAAGTGACAACCAAATATACGGTCGATTAATTACAGAAACAGAAGCAAGAGAGATGTCACAACCGTTTGATGAAGAAGTGTTTAAAACACACCGTAACACATGGTTAAACGCAAGACCTTACCGCTTATTAAAGGTTGGTACATTCTTATTAGCTGACGATGGATACAAAGTATTCGTCCATGAATCAGAACGAAAAGAAGAGCCAAGACTCGGTGAAGCTGTAAAAGTAAGAGTCATTGGATTTAATGAGCATAACGAAGTGAACGGTTCATTTATCGAAAAAGCTTACAAAAAGATAGATACCGATGCTGATGAAATTTACGAGTATTTACTTCTTAATGGCGGATCGATGGTCTATAACGATAAATCATCGCCAGAAGATATTAAATCGATATTTAACATGTCTAAAGCGAGCTTTAAGCGCGCATTAGGTAGCTTAATGAAAGATGGTAGAATTACTCAAGATAAAAAAGGCACATACATTAAAAAAGAGCGCGAATAAGCGCTCTTTTTGTTTACACCAATAATATTATGTTAACTTTTATAAGAATAAGTCATATCGAATATGATCATCTTGATTTTCTGTTTCAAAAAAGTCATGTTTTTCTAATACGCTCTCGTAATTAGCTTCTTTAGGCACATTGACATATAAGTGGTTCGCATAGTCATCATATGCATATGATATAACATTTTTTAAAATTGCATTTAACGCATCTTCCTTCAGTAAATTTTCAGAAAGTATCAATTCAGCCATCCATTCATCGTGTTTTTTATAGAGTAGGGTAGCACCATCACTCGTTTGCCACACTTTATCCTCTTTATCAAACGATTTTATATCATTATCTATTTTCTTCTTTTCTACTGACTCTACATTTAATGCTTCTTTGTTATAAATTTTAATGACTTTTAATAATGCATCATTGAATAATTCTTTTTCCTCTTCGGATAGATGTTTGAACGTTTCAGTAAATGACTGTTCTTGTTCTATTTCAATTTGTTTTCTCTTTACATCTCCATCTTTAGTTAGCTTTAAAACAAAACTTCGCTTATCGTGTTTTGACTGCAAACGATCGATTAACTGTTTATTAACAAGACTTTTGATTGTTCTACTTAAAAAGCCTCTATCTATATGAAGTGCTTTCTCGATTTGGCGTGCTGTGACTTGCTCATTTTGACCGACATAGTCAATTACATCTATTTCAGCTTTTGTTAAACCAATTTTAGTAGGGTTCTGACTGTGATTAAGGATCTCATAAAATTGTATAAATTCATAAATCGTCTCTTTTAATTTATTATCCATAACATCACCTAATATAATTGAGTAGGTCAATTATATTAAAATTAGTTGATGAAATCAAATACCCCTTTAGTTTGTCTAAAGGGGTAGTGTAATTATGATAATTTTTCTAATTCGTCGATGAGTTCACCGATATAATTAATTGTATTATCAAGTGGTTCACTTGTTGTAATATCAACACCTGCATGTTTTGCAAGTTCTACTGCATTTTTCTTACCACCGAGTTTTAATACTTCTAACCAGTCATCCACTGCTGGTTGTCCTTCGTTTAAAATTCGCTTAGATACTTCTGTTGAGATCGTAAGTCCTGCAGAATACGTGTATGGATATAATCCCATATAGTAGTGTGGTTGTCTCATCCATGTAAGTTCAGCACCTTCAGTGATTTCTACATCATCACCCCAGAATTCCTCTAGTACTTCACGTTTAATTCGATTTAAATCTGCAGCGGTTACTGTTTCGTAGTTATCGACCATTTTGTACACTTCACGCTGATATGCGGCTTCAAGTAAGTGTGTCACAAAGTTATGGTAATACGTTCTAGAAATAATAGAACTAATGACCCAGCGCTTAAATTTATCGTTATCACTTGTTTTTAATAAGTGATTTGCCATTAACATTTCGTTTAATGTTGATGGTGCTTCTATAAAGTATAGAGAAGGGCGTGTATCGAAAATATTGTTTTCTCTATTTGCATTATAGAAGTGCCCTGCGTGACCAAGTTCATGTGCAAGGACGAATACTTCTTCCATAAGTGACGTCCATGTAATTAAAATATACGGGTGTACACCATATGGGCTCGAACAAAATGCACCTGTTGATTTACCTTTATTCGATACAAAATCAATCCAGCGTTCATCGTATGAACGGTTGATCATGTTTATATAGTCTTCTCCCATAACGCTTAAGCCGTCGAGTATATATTTACGAGACTCATCAATTGTAATTTCTGGTTCTGAATCTGGATCAAGTGAAATTTTTAAGTCTTCAAATTTCATATGTTCGATATTGTTTTCTTTTTGTAAAAGTTTAGCATAGCGTCTCATATGTGGCGCAAGATCTTTCATAATCGTGTCAATTTGACGGTCATATAACTCACGTGGCACTTCTTGATCATGGAGTAGGTAGTCGATGACTGAATCGAATCCACGTAAGTCTGCTTCTGCTTTTTCTTTTTTCAAATGTAAATCATATGTCGCAGCCGTCGTATGCTCATACTTTCTTAGTACGTCGCTAAATTGTCTAAATGCTGTACGACGAACTTCTTCGTCACGGTGTGATTCTAATTCACCTTCAAATGATAAATAAGAAAGTGGGTACTCTTTACCGTCCACAGTAAACGAACCGAAGTCTAAATCGAGTAATTTCGTTTTTAAATACAGTTCGTATGGTCCACTAAATACATTACTAAAACTAGCGAGTGCTTTTTCAACTTTTGGATCGAGTTGATACGGTTTAAAACGTAGTAAGTGATCGATATAACCTGTATATTCTTCTTTATTCTCTTTTATTTGAGTTAAAAAGTCTTCATCTTTACTTAGTAAATCACTCGTTAAAAATGATGTCTCTGTTGAAAATAGAGTAGACGTCGTACCGACAACGCTAGAAAGTTTTTGTGCTTCAGCATCGCTTTGGTCACTCGATAGTTTTAAACTCGAATATGTACTAACAACTACGAGTTGCTCTAGTAGTGAACGATACGCATCAATTGCATCGACTGCAGTGTCAACGTCATTTAAGTTGCCTTCAAACTTTGAATTAAATGCTTGAATTTCTTCTTTTAAAGCAACACATTTCTCTTTTGCTTCTTCGTCATTTTTACATAAATCCGTTAAGTTCCATGTGTAGTTCACATCTACTTCGCTTCTTAAAGGTAATGCCATATATTTTATCTTCCTTTCGGTTTTCGAATTATATTCTTATTATACATTGTATTTCTAAAAAATACAGAAAATTTAATCTTCTATCATATTGCTTATTCATATTGTTTATATTAAAATTAAGTTCATGCAATTGAACATATAAATATTATATAAATAAAGCGAAAAAGCTTTGCTATTTGTTGGCCCTTTATATACCTATATAAGGGGTTTTAAAGTGGACTAATTTAATAATGGATGGTGAAGTGAATGACTGAAAGACATGGCATTTTAACTGCGATTTTAGCATATACATTATGGGGGTTAACGCCTTTATATTGGGCATTATTAGAAGATATTCATCCAATTGAAGTCGTTTTAGTTCGAACGATTATGTCGTTTTTATTTATGATTTTAATCATACCGATTTTTAACCATACGACACAATTTAAGAAGGATTTAAAATATTTAAAAGAAAATAAAAGTAAGATTTTTACGGTAATACTCGCTGGTTTCGTTATCTCAATTAACTGGGGGATGTACGTATACGGAGTAAATTCTGGTCACGCAGTTGAAGTGAGTATCGGATTTTACTTAACTCCGTTAATTACGATTATATTAGCATTTTTATTTTTACGAGATCGATACAAGCTAGTAGAGTGGGTAGCCATCGGAATTACAGTCATAGGTATTATGTATATGATCATAAAACTCGGTACTGTACCATATATTGCGTTTATTATCGGATTATCATTTGCATTTTACAGTTTAATTAAATCATCGTTAAGCATACATGCACTTAGCAGTATTACGCTAGAAACACTAGCATTATTACCATTTGCAATTGGTGGGTTAATTTATATGCATGTGAATTATGGTTTAACAATAGGTATGAACCCGTCAACGTACTGGTTACTATTATCAGGAGCTGTGACAAGCGTGCCACTCGTATTATTCAGTGCAAGTGCAAAACAAGTGCCGCTATCATTAATGGCATTTTTACTATATATCGATCCGACGCTAATTTTTATTCTAGGTATATTTGTCTTTAAAGAACCATTTAGTATGGACGAATTTATCGGGTTCATATTTATATGGATTGCGATGATACTGTACATTTACACGAAATACAATGAAGGTAAAATCGCACAACGTGCATATGATTC
>NZ_KV820808.1:112250-157225 GCF_001815515.1 Nosocomiicoccus sp. HMSC059G07 | reverse complement strand
GGTCAATATAAGCGTCGAAAAGAAGAACTATATGACTAACATGAGATATGTATCATATCATTTAAAAGATGAAGAGCTTCGGTGACACGAGGTTTTTCATCTTTTTATTGTATTATAGAACGGTAAATGCTGATATTTGTGTTAATTTTACGCAAATTGAATTTGTGTAAACGACTGAGTTATTATGTGAACAATTAGATGATTTGCGTTAACGAAATGATAACTGTGTTTACACAAAAGAGCATTATATAAAATTAAATAATTTATATGAACGATAAAGCAATTTGCATAAACGAATTTTCGATACGTTAACGTAAAAAGGATAGTGAGTACTTGTTCGTATCCTACAATACATATAACTTCCTATAATATATGTTATGTAAACTTTATATATAAAAACAAGTACGCATCCTTATATATACTATATTCGGATACGTAATGTAGTTTTGTTTATTGATTTAAATATTCCATAACTTGTTCCATATCTTTGTCGCCACGACCGGAGATTGTTACGACGAGTATTTCGTCTTGGTTCATTGTTGGTGCAAGTTTTAGTGCATGTGCGACGGCATGTGAACTTTCTAATGCAGGAATAATTCCTTCAGTTTTAGACAGTACTTGGAGTGCGTTTAATGCTTCTTCATCTGTTGCGTATTCGTATGAAACACGTCCAATGTCATTATAATAACAATGTTCAGGTCCCGCACCTGGATAATCTAATCCAGCGGATATACTATATGCATCATCATCAGTTAAATACATTTTAGTACCATGTAATATATTTACTTTTCCTTTATTTATGGCCATTGAGTGTTGATTCGTTTCAAATCCCTTACCAGCAGCTTCTACACCATATAATTTTACCGTTTCATCTAGGATAAATGGATGCATCGTACCAATTGCGTTTGATCCGCCACCGATACATGCAACAATCGCATTTGGTAGTCGGTTTTCTTTTTCTAATATTTGAGTTTTAATTTCACGACCGATAACGCTTTGGAAGTCTCTGACAATTGTTGGGAATGGATCTGGACCTAATGCACTTCCGAGTAAGTAATGTGTGTCATCGACGTTTTTTACGTAATATTCAAGTGCAGCGTCTACTGCTTCAGTTAACGTACGATTCCCCTCTTCAACAGCGACAACTTTTGCACCAAGAAGTTCCATTCTAAAGACGTTTAATCGTTGTCTACGCATATCTTCAGCACCCATAAAGATTACGATTTCCATATCGAACATCGCTGCGACAGTTGCACTTGCAACTCCGTGTTGTCCAGCACCTGTTTCAGCAACGAGTCGTTTTTTACCCATTCGTTGTGCAATTAACGCTTGCCCAATCGCATTGTTAATTTTATGAGCACCTGTATGGTTTAAGTCTTCACGCTTTAAATAAATTTTAGCGCCGCCAAGTGTTCTCGTTAAATTTTCAGCGTATGTCAGTGGTGTTTCACGACTTGAGTATTCTTTTAAATAATAATTAAATTCCTCTTGGAATGATTCATCATGTTTTAATTCGTTGTACACTTCTTTTAATTCTGTCATAGCCGCTTTTAATTCTTCAGGTACAAATGCACCGCCATATTCTCCAAAAAATCCATTGTTATCTGCTTCAGTTTGAATTTTATTTATTGTGTTAATATTCATTATTATAATCTCCTTATTTTTAATATTATTTAGATTTATCACGATGACGCCATCGCTTAAATTTAAACTCACAATAATTATTTAATAACACTGTCATCACTCTCCTTATAAAAAAACGCGCAATTTGAATCCTAAAAAAGGACGCAAAATGCGCGGTGCCACCTATATTAACAGTAAATACTGTTCACTCATTCAATCAAAAAAGCACCACGTAATAATATTCGTAAGGACGATATTATTTCGCGGTGCCACCTTAATTGCTTCTCTTATCTATATTTGGTTAAACATTATTCGCCCAATTCAAAATAGCATTGTACATGTTCGCATCTAACACATGTTTTCTGACTGCTACAACAGCTACTTTTACTTTTACGAATAAGTAATTATTATATTAAACGCTCTATTTTAAATTGTCAATAATTTTTCATCTTTTTATATTTATAAGACAAAATGTAAAAAGTATAGTATACTTCGGTTGTAATCAAATATTAAGCACATGGGGAGCTTCGGCTGAGAAAGATAAGACCTGACCCACAACCTGATCTAGGTAATGCTAGCGTAGGTATTGTGTATATGCATGCTTATTTTGCATGTGTTTATTTCACAAGCCTCCTCTAATGGAGCTTTTTTTGTGCAAATAAAAGGAGAATTATTTTATGAAGTTTAGTGAGAAAGCTCGCGAATTATCAAAGAAATTCTGGGATGGTAGCCACACGCATCCGTTCGTTACAGGGTTAGCTGACGGTACGTTAAGCGATGAATCATTTAGATATTATCTAATACAAGATGGCTATTACTTAATCCACTTCTCTCGCCTATTTGGTGAAATTGCAGATCGCGCAGAAGATAAAGAAATTAAAGATATTATGACGCGTAACAGAGAAGATTTAGAAGCAGGAGAAATCGCAGTTCGTGAAGATTTCTTTAAAGACCAAAATATTTCGGATGAAGAATTTGACAACACAGAAGTTGCGCCGACAGCTGATCACTACATCGCTCATATGTATAGACAAATTGTAGAGTCTGAAGACTACATTGGCGTTGCGGTTGCGGGGATGTTACCTTGCCCTTGGTTATACCAAGATATCGGTGCTGAATTAGTGAAACATAAGTCTCCAGTACCGATCTACCAAAGCTGGATCGATACGTACGTGACTGACGAGTTTAACAACTTAACTGAAAGACATATCGATCTTTGCGACAAATTATACGATAAAGCAAACGACGACCAAAAAGAAAGAATGTTAAACGCATTTTATATGAGTGTCAGATTCGAGTACTTATTCTTTGATATGTCATATAAACAAGAAGAATGGGTGCAAATTTAATTGTCGACAAAGAAACTTACAATCATTTCAATATGTATAGCATTAAACACTGTATTATCTTCAGTTATTAGAATCGAAGGTATGGCACCTATGTCAACGGTGTTTAACATTATATTTGCAACATTTGGTACATTTTATGTCACACTAATCGCCCTCGTCACAGCAATATTAAGAATGTTTATCTTTAACATTCCACCGCTTGCTATAACAGGCGCTCTGTTTGGTGCGATTTTAGCCGGATTATGTTACAAATTCACAAAATCCATATTTGGAGCATGGTTCGGGGAATTCGTTGGAACAGGAATCATCGGATCGATTGTATCCGTACCTATTATGCAATTCTTTATGGACCTTGATTCAAATGCAGTCTGGTTCTTATATACACCGCGATTCGTCGGTGCAACAATCATCGGTGGTATTATAGCTGTACTCATCTACTCTAGACTTAAACATTCAAGAGTATTTAAGGACATACAACAGTTATTCGATAAAAGCCCTAATGAAAATCCAACTATACGTAAATCATAATAAAAAGAGAAGCACTATAGATTTTGAAAATCAGTGCTTCTCTTTTTTCATTATTTTCTAACTTTATCGATTAACTTTTGAGCATTTAAAACGATCGGTTTAAATACTTTTGTAAATGTGCCAGGGAGTTCTTCGATATAAGCATTGTAGCCTTGCTTAAACTTAAATACACCGTAATCACTCGCACCTTCATGGAAGTTACCTGTAATTCCGAACATATTAAAGCGTTCGAGGCCGAGTTCTTTTGCTTTTTTAATCATTTCCCACGTCACAAAGTTCGTACCTAGATACTGTGAGTGCTCTGGATAACTACCACTATATAGATATACCATCTCATTATTATTGTAGTAATACATACCGACAGATAGATCGATTAAACCACCATATTTATCACGATGTGTGATTGCTTCATTTAATCGTTTTTCTCTACTTTTCACTAGGTTTTTCTTTTCATTTAAGCGGCGTTTTTCACCGTTTGATTTATTCTCTTTATTTTCTAATACTTCAATCTCTTTAGATAATTCATCAAACTCTTTCTCTAGAGACTCGATATATTCGTTTAAATTAATTTGAGACATGACGATATATGATTTATCTTTTAAATTTCTCAACTGTGCTTTTATACGATGTTCTGGGATTGGATCGAATTGTAATCGTTCTTCAGTATCTTTATAGATTTCAATGAATCTATCATACTCTGATTCATCTAAATATTTTAGTTTCAGAGGGAGTTTCTCACACTGTCTCGTATTATATCGTGTAGACGAGTTCATATTTTTTAAAATATCTTTTAAACTACCGCTTATATCTACTACAGATTGGAATCGTATATTTTCTTCAAAGATCATTTGCCTTGTAAACCCGTGATGTTTAAATCCATTTCTTTCAAAAAGATGAATGACTTCATGATTATTTCGCTCATCGTTTTCTATGACATTTCCTTCAGAATCTCTCACTTGATATATCATATAAGGTGAAAATGTTAGACTTGCTGCGCCTTTGTCTTTTGCAAATGAACTGATTTCTTGAATAAAACATTCTAGCTTATCGTTAGTATAATCGAGAATTAATGGTCCAGAATGTGTAGTCATCGCTTTAAAGAATCTGACAAGCGGATACTCACTCAGCATTGATATCCCAATTACATTATCCATGTCATCTATTAAACCTAATAAATAGACTGTTGCGTTATTTTTCATGTAGTCATAATATAGTTCATCGTGCATAAAATGATACATATCTTTATATGTTTTCATAAACGTATAAAATTGTTGTTCTGAAATCTCTTCAACTTTCATTTAGAATGCATCCCTTTACTATCTTTTTCCAAGTTTTTGTCTTAACTTTGCTTTAACCTTGTTTACATTATTTGCAAGTGGATGAATGACTCTCACAAAATCTCCGACTAACTCTTCGATTTGAGCATTAAATCCTCTTTTAAAACGATATACTCCGTAGTCTTCACCGTCTTCGCTAAAGTCCCCAGATACGCCGTAGAAATTATAACGTGCAATTCCGTGATCCATCGCATACTTCATCATCTCTAAGTGCATCATGTATGGACCAACAAACATGTTAAATTCCTCGCTTGAAGCACCTGCGTTATATACGAGTTCGTAAGGTGTTACAAAGTATACCCCACTACCGAGATTTAATACGTTGCCGTATTTTTCTCTAAACTCTTTCGCTTTTTCAAGGTCATTTAAATGTCCTTCGATATTTCTCTCTAATTCGTTAATTCTATTTAACGTCTTTTGATTTTGATTTTCTTTTTTCTCTTGCTTTTCTTTTTGTTTTTGAAGTTTGTTGACTTCTTTTTCTGTTTGTTCGATAAAAGGATCGAGCTCGATATATGCTAAAGGTACGAGTACTTTGTCTTTGTAAGTTTCTTTGAATTGTTTAAAGTAAGTTCTAGGATCTTCGTTGACAAAAAAGTCTTGGCGCTCTGCAGTATCGAGATACATATCGACAAAAATGTCCATCTCATCTACTTCTAAAAAGCGAACCTTTACCCCGTAACGCTTGGCTTTACGCATATTTCTTCTGCGTAAGTTATCAAACGACTTTACAAGCTCATCTTCATTTTTAAATTGACTCACGTCTAACACACTCATCCAACGTGCTTGTGATGTATTAGAATAGCCTCGTGTAAATCCTTGGTGAACATACCCCATACTCTCTAATAGTTGAATGACTTCGTCACGGTTTTCATAATCATCATAAGGTTTTACATCTTTATCGTATTTTTTATAAATCCAGTTTGGATCCACTTTAACGAGTGATGCATCGTTTTGCTTTAAGTACTCAGTTAAGCCAGCAAAGTAAGCACGAACGATATTTAAATTATCGTAATCTAAGACAGGTCCTCTATTTGAATAGTAAAAGTATTTGCCTAATACACTCGGTTCTTTTGTAAATAGTCCTGCTGCAATGACTTTGTCCTCTTTGTCTTTAAGACCGAGCAGTTCTACTTCCCATCGTCCGTCGACTAAACGATTTGCTTTATTTTCAATCATTTGGAAAAAGGCACTTTCACGCCCATCGTTTTCAATGAAATTTTTATATTCTTCATCAGTTAATTGTACAAACTTCATACTTTTCTCTCTTTCCTTATCTTTTTAACAGGTGATATAACTTATCTAATGTTTTATTGATTGGCTTTACAAAATCTCCAATATATTCATTGACCGTTGCATTAAACCCTTTTTTAAATTGAATAACACCATAGTCTTCAGCATCTTCTGTAAACTTCCCACTAATTCCGTAGAAATTATATATATCTACGCCATGTTCTATAGCGTATTTAATCATTTCCCATTGGATACTATAGCTTCCTGCAAAATGTCTAAATTCATTTGCAGTGCCTCCAGCTAAATATGCAACTTCATGTGGTGTATTGATATAATAACTCGCTGCAACCGGCAACTCTTCACCGTGAGTTTCACGAAGTTTTAGACCTTCTTCTAATTTT
Source organism: Nosocomiicoccus sp. HMSC059G07 (assembly GCF_001815515.1). Classification (NCBI taxonomy): domain Bacteria; kingdom Bacillati; phylum Bacillota; class Bacilli; order Caryophanales; family Staphylococcaceae; genus Nosocomiicoccus; species Nosocomiicoccus sp. HMSC059G07. Next base: position 150,754 of record NZ_KV820808.1, on the reverse strand, counting down.
TTCTCAATGTTAGCAAGTTGTTCTTTAAAGTTCTTTACTTTATTTTGTGCTTTCTTATTATCTGGATGACGTTCCAGTTGTTTTTCTGCTTTGTTTAAATCTTTTTGCATTTTTTGAACGTCAGACTGTAACGTATCTACATATTCATTTAAATCAACATATGCGAGTGGAATCATAACATTATCACCGAAATATTGTTTACGTGACTTGTAAAACTTCGGTCCACGGTCAAAGAATTCTTTCATCTCACTTGTGTCTTCCATAAAGTCAGTAAATATATCGATGTCATCTAAATCGAGATATTTAACTTTTATTCCATCTTTTTCAGCTTTTTTAATATTACGTTTACGTAGTTGATCAAAGTCATTAAATATTTCTTTTTCAGTCTTATCTTTTAAATCTAATGTTGAATGCCACCTAATTTGAGTGTCTGGGCTAAAGCCAACTGTAAATCCGTCATGGTCATACCCAAGATTTTTAAACGTATCAAATAATTGATGACTGTCTTTTTCTTCTAGAATATTTCCGTCGTGGTCACGTACGTTTAGTACGACATATGGATCTACACGAAGATACACGACTTTTTTATTTTTTAAAAATGATTCTAGACCTCTAAAAAATGCTTTAACGATATTTTCGTTACTGTAATCTAACACTGGACCACGGTTCGTATAAGCAAAGTTAAAGAATTTCATTACACGACCGAGCGTAACTAAACACGCTGCTTTTACTTCACCATCATGTTTTAAACCGACGAGATAACTCTCTGTGCCTTCATCTTGCTTTAAACGATAGTTATCTAACGTCTGTGTAAAATGACTAAAGTTTTCTTTCGTATATTGTTCAAATTCTTCTTGTGTAAGTTCTACAAACTCCATTCGTTTCAATCCTTTATCGTATACTCGTTTCATCGGTTAAAGTATAGCATTTTTTTACTATAGTATTCTATTCATACCATTTTCTGCATAACTTAATATCAATCTATCATTATAGCATAATTTATATAGCTTTTTTAGCGTTTATGACCCGCAATTAACCCTTCTCTTAGTTTTAACGTCGAGGCTTCTGTCATACTTAACGCACGCATCACACTAAGTGTTCCGTATTTCACTTTTAATTCGTCGATTGTCTTTAACAGTTGATCTCGTTTATACTCTTTTTCATTATCTTTAAATAAATTACCTTGTATATAATCATTACGAATTAAATTCGTTAAGCTAACACTAATCGTACGATACAGTGCGTCTGTATCAGCAATTTTTGTCAGTCGCATCCAAATACCAAACATCACTTCGTTTTCGTCATGTGTCCCTTCATCAATTGTAAATTGTTTCCCGTACGATTTCCCGAATTTTGTCGACACTTGAAAATGTATCGTTCGTGCGCGCTTATTCATTAAACGAAGTCGATGGATGACCTCATCCACGTGCTCGAGTAAGACGACATATAATTCGTGAAATTGATAATCTCTCATTAGTATTTGACTTTTTGCGATTGTCGGGCTTTTCGCATTGTATTTTTCACTTAATTTACTAAAATCAATACCGTTTGCGTGCATATGCCAGTCGATTCCAATCACGCCAAAATCTCTTTTTAAATATTCTACCGGATAAAGTGCTAAGTCTTTAACAGTAAATATACCCCGCTGATTCAATTTCTTTTCTGAACGTTTATTAATACCAAAAAAATCTCTTAACGGTGTAATCGGCCACAGTTTTGCAGGAATGTCATGATAGCGCCACTCTGTAATACCGCTCGGCATTTTCTTTGCTTCAATATCTAAAGATACTTTACTTAACAACACGTTATCTCCAATCCCAATCGCACAGTCAATTTTCGTTTCTCTATAAATATGTGCTTTTAACATTTCAGCTAACGCATACGGTGTTTCAGCAAATAAATGATAACTATCTGTCACATCCATAAAAAATTCGTCAATCGAATATTGATGAAAATCTTCAGGTGCAACGTATTGTAAAGCAATTTCTGTAATACGCTTTGAATACGTTAAATAGGTTTTCATCGAAGGATTAATAACTTTAATATGTTCGCCTTTTGGTATTTCAAAATGTCTCGATCCTGTTTTAATACCGAGTTCTTTCATCTTTGGTGTTGCTGCTAATACGACAGACCCCATCGAATCAACATCACCAACGACCGCGAGGTACGTCGTATTCGGATCCCATCCATTCATAATACAAGATACACTCGCAAAGAAACTTTTCTGATCGATACAAAATATATCTCTCTTTGGACATAAATGATAATTGTACATACGCTACCTCCTAATACGAACATATGTTCTATATTAGAATAACATATTTTTACGAAGCGTAAATACCTTATCTTTTGTATAACGACAATGAATATAGTATCCTTAAAACAAATTTAGAAGTAAGAGAGGTATGTTTATATATGAAAAAGTGGATAGCAGTAATCGCATCGCTTTTATTAACGATTACACTCGCAACACCAGCTCTCGCTGCAAGCGCATGGAAAGAAAGCGTCACAATTTATGGTGCTGGTCTTAAAGATTCACCTCAACAAGAGCAAATAGCAAAATTATTAGGAACTAAAGATGATGACATCGTCGATTACGTATATGGTAACGACACTGAAAAATATATTAACTATCGATATGACGACAGTATTTTATTCTCTAGTATTCGCATTATGGAGAAGAATTCTGGCGGACTAAAAATTGATATCGACGAAACGTACGGTAAAATCACTCAAATTAGTCCACAAACTTATCAAAACGCATTGATTACAGCAGGTGTGACTAATGCAGATGTCGTAATCGCTGCACCACACGACGTTACAGGAGAATCAGCGTTAACAGGAATTTATAAAGCGTATGAAGTCCAAGGGGATAGTTTAAATCCTGAATATACGAAAAACGCTCAAGATGAATTAAACACAATCTCAGACATCACGTCTGAAAACGAAGGTAAAGACGGCTTTAGTGAAGCACAATTAAACAAAGCAATTACCGAAATCAAAATTACGATCATTAACCAAATTAACAACGGTGCAAACCTCACAGAAGACGACATCCGTCAAATTGTCGATGAAAAAATTAAAGACAACGGACTCGATGGTATCGTGACTGAAGAACAAAAAACTCAAATCATTAACATTATTATCCAAATTAAAAACTCAGGATTTTTCAATGAAGAATCTGCAACAAAAATCTTAGAAAGTTCTAAAGACTTACTTAACCAAATTAAAGATAGTGATGCTTTTAAAGACGCAAAAGATAAAGCGAAAAACTTAGGTAACGATATTAAAGACTTCGCTGAAAGTGAAGAAGGACAAGGGCTCATCGAGTCTATTAAATCATTCTTTAGATCACTATTTGAAGCCATTAAAAACTTATTTAACTAAGTAAAATGCCGATGGGATATCCCATCGGCATTTATTTTACATATTTTTCAATTTTTTAATCGATTTTAACATATTAGAATCATTCATTAACACGTTTCGCTTGTACACTGTCGTCGTTAAGAACAGCAATAATATGATTGAAATAGCGAGAATTGCGATACCGATATATATGACACTCATCGGCGTATCTAAGTTAAGAAGTCGTACTGGCATTGTATACGGTGTAAAGAATGGGACATAACTACTTATCTTGAGTAAAGTTCCGTCACTATTCATGATGTTAAATAGACCGATATAAAATCCACCGATTGAAATAAATGATAATGGCATGAGTCCTTGCTGTAAGTCTTCCATACGCGATATAAACGATCCAAGTAATGCTGCAAATATTAAATATAGTAATAATCCGAGCACTAAAAATACAACAGAGTAAACAATAATTGGTACAGTGTGTTCATTTGAAACTAATTCAAATTCTGATAACGTCTCTTGTAAAGAAGACGTTTTAAATGCAATTAGCCCTAGACCAATTACAATCAATATCTGTGTGAAAGATACGAGTATAATCGCACTTACTTTCGCTAATACGTGCTGCGTTGGAGATATACTTGATACGATCATTTCAATGACTCGTGATGATTTTTCTTGAGCAATTTCCGTTGCGATTTGACTCGCATATCCAATGATGATAAAGAACATAAGCATAATGACTGCATAAATAATAACTAAATTCAGTAAGTTCTCACTTTCGAAAAATCCGCCTTCTTCTACTTCCCCTTCACCGTCAGAGTCACTACTTTTGACAGTTAAATCTACACGTGAATCAAGTAACGCTAAATCCTCTTCAGAGATATCAATCGCATTTGTCACGTAGATTTTATTTAACTCATCAAGAGCAAACTCTATCGCTTGACGGTTATCGTTAGATAATTCGCCGTCAGAAGTTAGCGTTGCTTTGATTGGTAGCTCTTTAGAATCGATTTCTAATACGTTCTTAGCATCTGGCTCTATTAGAATCGTATCGTCGAACGACGTAATAACATCCGTAACGACTTTTTTATCTTGTTCTGTCGCTTCTATCGTTATTACTGTTTTTTCATCTTCACTATCAAATAGATTTAAAATTTTGTCGAAGTTCATACCTGCAAATACAAACAGAACGAGTAATAGCGTCGTAATTATAAACGATTTCGCTTTAATTTTTTGTATATACGTCGACAATAACGTCGCTAAAAATTTATTCATCGTGCTCACCCACTTTACTTATAAATATTTCGTTTAACGTCGGATCTTTTACGCTAAACTCACTAAAATAACCAAGTGGTGTTACGCGATCGTAAATCGGTTGAGCGAATGTTTCATCTTCAATTTTTAGTGTTACTAAATCATTCTTTTTATTGTAAGATAAAACACCTAGATGATCTTTTAAGAACGATACGTCATGTGTTCCACGAATGAATATCGTTTTTTGCTTAAAGTCATCTTTAATAGATTTAATAGAGCCTTCTGCGACTTGTTTCCCACGTTTTAAAATACAAATTGATTCACATAACTCTTCAACGTGTTCCATACGATGTGTACTAAAAATAATCGTCGCACCATTTTTGTTTAACTCTTTGACCGCTTCTTTTAATAATTCTACGTTAACCGGGTCTAATCCAGAAAACGGCTCGTCGAGTATGAGTAACTTTGGATTATGGATAATACTCGCAATGAGTTGAATTTTTTGCTGGTTCCCTTTAGATAACGCTCCGATTTTTTTCTTCATGTTTTCAGATACTTTAAAGCGCTCTAGCCAATATTCTAATTGCTTTTTAGCGTCTTGTTTAGACATGTTTTTAAGTTGCGCCAGATAAAGCACTTGCTCTTCAACAGTTAGTTTTGGATGTAATCCACGCTCTTCAGGCAAATATCCAATGTAGTCTGTAAAGTTGTAATCGATTTTTTATCGTTAAACGTTACAGAACCACTCGTTGGTTTTAATATATTTAAGATCATACGAAACGTTGTCGTTTTACCTGCGCCATTTCCACCAAGTAAACCATACATATCCCCTTCTTGGACCATAAAGTTTAAATTGTCAACAGCTGTAAAATCGCCGAACTGTTTTGATAGATTGTTAATATTTAATCCCATAAGTGCCTCCTATATTCGTTATGTGTATAATACTACATTATGAAAACTGTATTTTTCAATATATATAGTAAGTGAGAAATAAAAGTGCCACCGAGAAGCTCTCGGTGGCACTTCGTTATTTATCCTTTAATTTTTTGTTAATTTCTCTACTATCGCGAATTGCCATGATTATATATACACTTTGGATGATTAAAATAATGACGATGATGTCAGCGGCGTATAATAATATGTCCGATAAAGTAGCTGATATCCATCCGTTCATCACCGCAACAATTGTAAAAGCGACTGTACCGACAATGAGTTGAATGAGTCCAGCAAGAGGTGGTGGCATTTTTGTTAAATGTGCACACGTTGCGAGTCCGATAAGTGAAGAGGCAATCCATACTGACATAATCTCCTTAGAAGGTTCTAAAGTCATAAGTGAAACTAAATAAATAAAACTTCCGATTAGTACAGATTGAACCATAAACTTTAAAGCATTTCCTAACATTTAAATCCCCAACCTTTCTTTTAAAATTGATACAAATCGTCTTGAAATATTGACCTTTTGTCCGTTCGACATGACTGCAATTAAATTCCCAGAAAAAGACGGCTCGACTTTTTTAATCTTCTGTATGTTCAATAGCTCTGACTTCGATACTTGCATAAACGTATTAGAATTCAGTTCATCTAAAAATGTCGAGAGGCTTTTGTAAGTCTGTACAGTTTCTTTATTCGTATAAATCGTCAACACTTTGTTATGAATCTCAGCACAAACGATATCCATCTTTTTAATGACGGTGAATTCATCATCAGATTTCACAGTGATGTTTTCTTTGTCTTTCGTAAAATGATCGACATATGACAAGACCCGTGCGCCAACAGTAGCATTTTGCGCGTACACTTTCACTTCATTTTCATTTAAACTACTATCGATAATAAGATTAATCTTCACTTTCGACCCCTCCCTCTCTTGCTAAATTCAGTATACAATTATATTTAAAATTACAGTTAAAAAATTCGTAAGTGGTAAAAATATCGGTATAACCGGTAAAAAAGCACTTCTCTAATAGTGAGAAGTGCTTGATATTGTTCAATATTGTTTGATTTTAGTTTTGATATGCGTGATAAGTGCCGTTATTTAACACTTTTACGTTGTTTCGACGCTTTTTTGTTAGATAAAATGATATATTTAACAAAAATCAGTTCATCCGACCAAAATTTGTTAATTATATTGATATATTTAACAAAAATCAGTTCATCCAACCAAAATTTGTTAATTATCCTGAGATATTTAACAAAAATCAGTTCATCCAACCAAAATTTGTTAATTATATTGATATATCTAACAAAAATCAGCTCGAACAATCAAAATATGTTCATTATCCTGAGATATCTAACATATTCCGAAAATTTTTGTTAAATATCCGGATTATCAGCTAGCTTTCTTACCTAAACTTCTCCTGATGATGTTCAATAATGTCAGGATGACAAGTTAAAAGCTCTTCTCCTTTTGACGTCAACGTATTTTCATCTACATAACCATTTTTCTTCAGCCATTCGAATTCTTCTTTATAATTTAAACCATACTCTTGTGAGAAGAACTTCGGTGCACGTTTACGATTCACATTTTTAATCCACCAAAGCATAATAACGTGACCAAACACTAACTTGTAGTCATTAATAAACGTCATATACGATTTATGTGGCAATAACGTATTAGATACTTTAATTTGCTTTAACAGATCATTCGCATCCCCTTCAGACGCGATATACGGAATCTTATCATATCCATCTTCACGATAATCTTGTTCAAGTTTTTCTCTAAGCGATAAAACACCCGCACGCTCACGATCCTCACGACTTCTTTTAGAAAAGAAAAAATCTAAAAACTTCCCCACTACATTCACCTCTATAGAAACACTATTAATTATAATGATAGCACAAAAAGACACTTCTCTTTATAGTGAGAAGTGTCTTGAGTTCTTTATCTTAATAGAAGTTTAAGTCATACGTATCTAATACAAATTGTGGGATTAAAAACCGTGTTGTCATGAGTGGATCGACGACTTGACTGATTTGTGCTTGACCGACTGCGCTTAGTAACATCGCAGCTTCGTCTAATTCTAAGTCAGTATTTTTAGCTAAGTAATGAACCGCTTGTTTTGTCGCTTCTTTCACCGACTCATCGAGCGTTTCTTTTGAAACGATAAACGAAAGTCCTTCATCATATTTGACGATTGGATGTTCGATCTCATTATCTTTAATCACTTCAACTTTTAAAACGGCAGAACCAGCAATTTCAACGCCTGTACCACAAATTTCACCATCTCCCATCGCACCGTGGAAATCTCCTAAGCAGAGTAACGCACCTTCTGTACGAACTGGGAAATAAACGACAGATTCTTCTTTAATAATCGTCGTATCCATATTTCCACCATGAGAATCTGGAGTCCCACAAGGTATTTCATCTTGTTCAGGAGCAACTCCAATAACACCAATCATCTTAGTAATTGGGAACGAAAGTTTATCGTTAAATATTACTTTATCATCTTTAATCTGTACAATCTTTTTAGTCATCTCAGTGAGTTCATCACCAAGCATTCCAATTCCTGGACCTGTTAAAAGCACACCTTGAATATCGATATTAATTTTTTCAATCGTTACTTTAAGCGTGTCACCTTTTTCAGCACCGTTGACAAAAATAGGTCCCGTTGCTGGATTCACTCTATCCCAGTCGAGTGAATCAATCATATCCGATTCCTTACGAATTTGGTTTGATAACCCATCAACCGTCTCAACTTCAATCGTTTCGCCACTATCAATAAACATGACCGGTTCGTGATCTTTAGAAAAAGAAAAAACAGTATTATCAGCAGAAAGCTTTTTCATCATCAATCTCCTTTCCTGAAAACGCATTCATATTTTGACTTAAATGTATCATATACAGTTTTAAAAGGCAATTTAGATGGTTGAGTAGTAGTTGGCAGTAATTATTTAACAAAATAACTCACAATATGTTAGATATCTGGATATATTTAACAAAAAGTAGACAAAAAAACTAAAATTTGTTAATTATCCTGATATATCTAACAAAAACAAGGTCGAAAAACTAAAATATGTTAATTATCCGCAGATATCTAACAAAATCGCACATTTTTTGTTAAATAAACGCCTAAATAACTAAAAGTTCATAATATTAAGCACCGTAATAAATGAATTTATTAAACCTAATTTATTACGATACTTTTATATGGTTTCTAAAATATTTGTCCAGTTTTCAGGAAAACCTAATTGAGTAATATCCACTTCTTCATACTCATTAAAAAGTTCTGAGATATTTGTTAATAGTATTTTCGTTAAAACTTTATCATTTAAAATTTTACAAATCACATAAATAGCTGCAAAAGTAGTATTGCCATATTTTATTTTCTTTCGATCCGCTTTTGATAGTTTAAAATGAATAGGTAAATGTCTGTTATATAGTCTACCAAAGTGCGCACAGATATTTCTTAAAGTAGATAAAGCATATAACCAGTTTCTAATATAAAAACGGTTGTTGTTAAAAGTAATTGCAATTCCATCTTGATCATTATCATGTAAGTTCGAGTATATTTTTGAAAGTAAACTGAATGAAGTGACTTCAATTACAACCCAAATTGGAAATATGGATTTATATTTTTCTTTATGATGAATAATAAATAGTTCTTTACTTCTATGTACTTCATGATTAATTTGAGTTCTCATATCGTTGAAATAGTCTAAATTTTTAAAGTTAGATTCATCTAGATATGATGTTGAACCATATTTATGGGCCAAATAGTAGGAGATTTTAGTACGAAAGGAAACTTCAATTTTCTCCAATAATGATAGTAATTCTAAACGTAACTTTCTATCAAATTCATACAATTTATATATATGATTAAATGAAGCACCTTCATAAAATATATCATTACTCTTTAAAGTTAAAGTATAGGCGCTAAAACGATAATAATTAATTTTACTAAGTATATCTATAGCATATGATTCATCTTCTATAATAAGTCCACGTTTTTTTAATAAATCGATTTGTTCCTCATATGTTTTTGGTTGTTTAATGTGCATATTATCACCGTTTACCATAAGGTCCCCCTTATCAAGATATAAAAAAAGTCCCACCATGGTACGCATTGTTAAGAGGCGTGGTGGGTTCTGTTACTTATATAATAAGCTTTTTATTTCACTTTGTCTATACAAATGATTTTTATTTAAGAAGAAAAACCCCCTAAAACTAGAATTTCATCTAACATTAGAGGGTGTGCGAATAATGTTTAATATTATGCGTTCGCCGCTTCTTTGTCTTTTACTAATTGTCCGCCACCATCGTCTAAGTATTTAAGAATACCTTCTGACGCACGGTATGCGAGTGCACCGATTGTTGGTGTTGGGTGGTGTCCTCCGAATTGAGGGAATGCTGATCCACCGACTACGAATAGGTTGTCAACGTCCCACATTTGTAGGTAGTTGTTGACTGCTGAGTTCTCACTTGATTCACCCATGATAACTCCACCTGTGTAGTGTCCACCTTGATATTTGTGGTCAAATTCTTCTGGTACTTGGTCATCTTCGATGTGGTCTGCACCCATCGCTTCTAAGATTTCATGACATCTTTCTACACCGAACTTCGCGATGTTACGTTCGTTGTCACCAAACTTGTAAGTTACACGTAGTAACGGATCACCAAACTCATCTTTATAAGTTGGGTCTAAGTCTGTGTAGTTGTGGTAGTAAGATAAAGTACACGCAGAATACCAAACATGTAGCATACTGTATGCATATTTTAGTGACTCTTCTTTAAACTCTTTACCCCAAGTTGGTGTATCGCCTTTAATGTTTTGTCCACTAGCGATCGCACCGAATCCGTATTGACGTAATTCGATACATCCACCACCGATGAAGTCTAAATCAGTGTGGTCAAAGTTATCCGCTTGATAGTCGTTTAAGCATGCACCAAGTGCTCCTGCACCCATGTATAAGTTAAACTTCTTATCGTCGAAGAATCCTCTCGCACCGTTAAATGAAGAGTTGTATTGACCGTTGAAGTTACGTCCAATTACACCTTTACGAGTTTTTGGATCGTACTGTTCACCGATATCTGAAAGCATAAGTAGACGGTTGTTAGAAATCGCAAATGCTGCAAGTACAACAACGTCTGCTGGTTGCTCATATTCTTCACCAGTTACTAAGTCTGTATATAGAATACCTTCTGCTTTTTTAGAATCTTTGTTGTACAGTACTCTACGAGCAAGAGAGTTTGTACGTAATTCAAAGTTATCGTGTTTTAAAGCAGTCGGAATAACAGTTGCGAGTGGGTCAGATTTTGCACTGAAGTCACAGCCTGCACGTGTACAGAATGAACAGTACATACAAGCGTTCATCTTTTCACCATCAGGGTTTTCATAGTTTTGAGACATGTTTCCTGACGCCATTTGGAACGGATGTAATCCGAGTTCTCTCGCAGCATCTTTAAATAATTTTAATGGAGGAGTTTCTTCCATTGGTGGGTTTGGCCATTCCATTTTACGTTCTGGAGCTAATGGATCTTGTTCTCCACCAATACCTGCTGTTTTCTCCCACATTTCATAATATGGCTCAAGCTCTTCGTAAGTAATTCCCCAGTCTTGAATCGACATTTCTTCAGGAATTTTATCTTTTCCGTAGCGCTCTTCAGTCATACTACGAATTTCAAAGTCATATGGCCAGTAACGATATGTACTACCTGCCCAGTGCACACTTGCTCCTCCGACGTTAACTCCTAATTGGAAGTCTTTCATCGTACGAACAGGTAACGCTGTTTCGTCCAATTCGTTACGTGACGTTACTGTGTCACCTTTTAAGTTTTGCATGATTTGGAAACGATTATCAAAACGAAGCTCGTCTTTTACACCGATATAGTCTTGTCGGTTTGCGTGTCCACCACGCTCTAGTGTAACTACTTTTTTACCAGCTTTCGCCATTTCAGCACTTACTACTCCACCAGCCCAGCCGGTACCTACGACTACTACGTCGACTTTATCTAATTTCTTAGCCATAAGTTACGCCTCCTCCTTGATAATCTCTTAAACTTTCAGGTTCGAGTTCTAAGAACTCTTCAGACATAATATCGTGTTCCCATCCCATACGAGGTCCTGGGTAACCGATCATCTTCCAACCTGCCATATCTCTATTTCCGCCGTAAACCGGGTCAGAATACACACCTTCGATTACAAGGCTTCTTAATAATTCAAAGAATGCCTCTGAACGCATACCTGGCGTTTCAACTTCTCCCGCTTCAAATTGTTTTAAAATATCAATCATTTGTTTCTCTTCAAGTTCATGGAACTTTTTATCGTGTGCCTCTTGACTGACATCTGTTAATTTTCTTAAGCCGATAATCATCATCTCACCACGTGTAATTCTCTCTTGACGTCCGTGAGTGTCTGAACGCATCGGTTCAAATGGTCCAAAACGGTAGTCTGTTGCGTTATGTCCGTAATGACCATACATTTGTCTATCGATGAAATATGGTACACCGAGTTCAGTTGCACCCGGTCCATTATCATCTTCTGGATAAATAATATCTGCAGCTGCAGCAAGATTTTTAAAGTCGTCTTGACGACTGAAGTATGTTCTCGCATCTTTAATTGGAAGTGATTCAGCCGATTGGCCGCCACCTTCACCAGAATCGCCTCCTCCGACAGTCGGTGCATCAGATTTACCGCCATCTAAGTTGAACCCAATGAGTCCACCAAGTAACGAACCACCGATAATACCACCAGTAGCAACACCTGTTGTCTTCAGGAAGTCACGTCTTGAAAACTGTTTTTCATTTTTGTTTTCAGCCATGATAATTTTCCCCCTTTACATTATCATATCTCTATTTTAACAACTTACATCTAAAATACAATACGATTAAGGTATTAAGTACTTAGAAAAGTTTACGGTTTCTATCTCCCCAAATTTGTCTTCGTCAATCACAAAGGATCCGTTTGAGTATTTGTCGGATAAACGAATATCCATTGCTTCAATACTAGTATGATCATTTTCATTAAATAAGAAAATCTTAAAGTTCCCTTTGTAAAGGGTAGCACGCACTACTTCATGCGGTTTTGACTTCACTGTTTTATATAACATTTTACCAACTTGACTACGTTTTCCGAGTTCGAATACGTCGATACTCGTACGTTTCACGGCTCCTCTATTCGTCACAGATAACAAGTAATCATTGTCTTTTACGAGTTGTCCTAATACTACTTTGTCGTCTTCTTTTAACGATATACCTTTAACACCTTTTGTTCGAAGACCAGTTTCTGATACTTCATCGATATTAAACATAAGTGAAATACCGTTTTTAGTCAGTAACAATATGCTCGTATTGTCTGTTACAACATCCACGCTAACGACTGCGTCATCTTTACTTAAGTTGATTGCTGTAATCACACGGTTAATACGTGTCATTTCGTGATCTTTTAACGGTGTTTTCTTCACTTGACCAAGTTTTGTCGTAATGACGATAGAAGCCGCTTCCTCAAACGACTCAATCGCATACGCAAACAGTGGATACTCATTACTTTCGATATTATATTTACTTGATAAATGTACGCCGTGGTCTTTCCAACGAATCTCTTCTAGTTCATGGACAGGGATTACCATATAATTTCCTCGGTTCGTAAATACGAGTAACGTTTCTAGCGTATGTCCTTCTTTAAAGAACAGTAACTCATCGTCATCTTTCATACCGAGTTCTTCAAATGGACTCGCTCCAAAACTTCTCGGACTTGTACGCTTAATGTATCCGTCACGTGTCACAGTAATTACTGTATCCTCTTCTCGAATTAACATCTCACGATTGACTTCAAGTGATTGTATCTTATCTTCGATGACTGTTAAGCGCTCTGATTTGAATTGTTGTCTCACGTCACGTAACTCTTTTTTAATCACTTTTTTAAGCGTGTTTTCATCATCTATTATTTCTTTTAACATATTGATTTCGAATTCTAAATCGACATGTTCGTTTTCTAAATCGACGATATCCGTATTAGTTAATCGATATAACTGAAGCATGACGATTGCTTCTGCTTGTCGTTCAGTAAAATCATACGCGCTCATCAAGTTTTCTTTCGCATTCTTCTTGTTTTCTGATTCACGTATAATTCGAATAACTTCGTCGAGTATCGATAACGCACGCATTAATCCTTCGATAATATGCATACGTTTTGACGCTGCATCGAGTAAATATTTAGAACGACGTAAAACGACGTCTTTTTGATGTGCGATATATGCTTCTAATATCTCTTTTAAACTTAGTAGTTTTGGTCGGCGATTATTAATTGCGACCATATTAAAGTTATACGACACTTGTAAATTCGTCTTTTTATATAAGTAATTGAGTATCGCATCGATATTTGAATCCTTACGTAATTCGATGATCACTCTTAAACCGTCACGGTCTGTTTCATCTCGCACTTCTAACATACCATCGACTTCTTTATCTAATATAATCTCATCGATCTTTTTAACAAGTGCTGCTTTATTTACTTCAAACGGTAATTCTGTAATGACTAAATGTACTTTGTCTCCACGTTTAGTTTCAACGTCGACTTTTGCACGCACGACAATTCTACCTTGTCCTGTTTCATATGCTTTTTGAAGTTCTTTTTTACCTTGAATAATCCCACCTGTTGGGAAATCAGGTCCCTGCATAATTTCAAGTAATTCACTTGTTTTTACAGTCGGTTTATCGATGACTTTTAGCGTGGCGTTAATGACTTCCTCTAAATTATGCGGTGGAATATCTGTTGCGTAACCCGCTGAAATACCAGTTGAACCATTCACTAATATATTTGGAAACTTTGACGGTAATACTGTCGGTTCTTTTGCCGTGTCGTCGAAGTTATCCATAAAGTCGACAGTATCTTTATCGATATCGTTTAATAACTCACCTGATAATTCAGACAGACGCGCTTCAGTATAGCGCATTGCTGCTGGTGGGTCTCCGTCGACTGAACCTTTGTTACCGTGGATTTGAACGAGCTCTTCACGCATCTTCCAGTCTTGACCTAAACGTACCATCGCGTCATATATACTCGATTCACCGTGTGGGTGGTAGTTACCAATTACGTTACCGACAGTTTTCGCAGATTTACGATATCCTTTGTTAAACGTATTTCCGTCTTTATACATCGCATATAAAATACGGCGCTGTACGGGTTTTAATCCGTCACGTACATCTGGAATCGCACGGTCTTGTATAACGTATTTACTATATCGACCAAAGCGGTCACCAATTACGTCTTCAAGTTTTAATTGTTGAATATGTTTATGCATAACTATCACCATCCTCTAAAATGTCAATACGATCACTATCGAGTATTGACGCGTCATCTTCTAACGTAAAGCTGACGTTCTCTTCAATCCAGTCACGTCTAATTTCAACGTTATCACCCATTAAAGTTGATACTCGTTTTAACGAAAGTGCCTCATCATCAATTAGAACTTGAATGAGTGTACGATTTTCTGGATCCATCGTCGTCTCCCAAAGCTGGTCTGCCATCATTTCCCCGAGACCTTTGTAGCGCTGAATTTCAACGTTATCACCGAGTTCTTCTTTCATTTCTTCAAGTTCCTCTTCTGTCCACACATATCGAGTCTCTTGTTTTTTACCACGTTTTTTCTCTAATTTAAATAACGGAGGTAACGCGATATACACTTTACCTGCATGTAAAAGTGGACGCATATAATTAAAGAAGAAAGTAAGAAGTAGCACTTGAATGTGTGCACCATCCGTATCTGCATCTGTCATAATGATTACTTTATCGTAGTTCACTTGATCGATATCAAACTCATTACCGACACCTGCTCCGATCGTATGGATAATCGTATTTATTTCTTCATTTTTAAAGATATCTTCAAAACGTGCGCGTTCTGTATTGATCACTTTACCTCTTAACGGTAAAATCGCTTGGAATTTTCTATCGCGTCCAAGTTTCGCCGAACCTCCTGCAGAGTCCCCCTCTACTAAAAAGAGTTCGTTTTTCTTTCTGTTTTTGCTTTGAGCTGGTGTTAACTTACCAGATAGTAAAACGTCACGACGTTTCGATTTTTTACCGTTACGCATCTCTTCACGTGCTTTACGTGCAGCGACACGTACTTGTCTAGCTTTAATTGCTTTTTTAACGAGTTCAGCTGATAAAACACCGTTCTCTTCTAAAATATATGGTAAATTCTCACTTAAAACGTGATCCATTAATTGTCTCGCTTCAGGTGTACCGAGCTTCCCTTTTGTTTGTCCTTCAAACTGAAGTAACTCTTCAGGAATTTTAACGGAAATGACAGCTGTTAGCCCTTCACGAATATCGTTACCTTCGAGGTTTTTGTCTTTATCTTTTAATTCGCCAATTTTACGCGCGAAATCATTAAAAATACGTGTAAATGATGATTTAAAGCCAACCTCGTGCGTACCGCCGTCTTTCGTACGGACATTGTTTACAAAACTCATGACCGTTTCTGTGTACTGGTCATTATATTGAAATGCAACATCTGCTTGCATACCGTTTAGATTACCAGAAAACGCGATCGGTGAACCAAAGTTTTCTTTACCTTCATGTAAGAAATTAATAAAAGAAAGTAAGCCATCTTCGTAATGAAACAATTCATGTTTATCTGTATTTAAGTCAGTAATACTCACTTCTAGATTCTTTTCTAAAAATGCTGATTCTCTCATACGATCAACGATTGTCTCGAAATTAAATTGTGTACCCGTTTTAAAAATCGTACGATCTGGCTTAAACGTAACACGCGTTCCGGTTTGATTCGTATTGCCAATTTCTTTTAACGGCTCGTCAACTTCTCCACCGTTTTTAAATGACATACTATATCGTTTACCGTCTCTACATATTTCAAGTTCTAGCCATTCTGATAATGCGTTTACGACGGACGCACCAACACCATGAAGTCCTCCAGACGTTTTATATCCACCAGAGCCAAACTTACCTCCAGCGTGGAGGATAGTAAAAATAACTTCTGGAGTCGACTTACCACTTTGGTGCATACCTGTCGGTAATCCACGTCCGTTATCACTCACAGTAATACTTCCATTTTTATTGATTGTAATTTCTATTTTATTACCATAGCCGTTAATAATTTCATCTACTGCGTTATCTGTAATCTCATATACTAAATGATGAAGACCTCTTGCGTCTGTAGATCCAATATACATACCTGGACGTTTACGAACTGCATCTAGGCCTTCTAATATTTGAATTGAGTCATCTGAGTAATTTGAATGTGCCAACCGCGTACCTCCTACAAACATACGTTCGAATTAAATTCTCTTCTTATATTTTATAGTACTTCCCTCAATTTGAAAACCTCTAACATATTTTATAAGTTTACATAACATTATTATAGACGCTTCATTAATAATTATATACACACGAGCGAGATGTGTTAAAATATTATTACCTACTATTAAAAATGAGGGTGTCAAATGGAATTATCAACAATCGTTTTACTTATTGCTTCATATATTTTTGGCGCGATTCCGTTTGCTTACATTATCGGAAAAGTGTTTTATAACGTCGATATAAGACAACACGGAAGCGGTAATATCGGTACGACGAATACGTTTAGAATTTTAGGTAAGAAATCAGGGGTTATCGTCTTAATATTAGACTTTTTAAAAGGTGCAATTCCAGTATATGTAGCGATGTGGGCGAACGTAGATATACCGGTCATTATATTTGGATTATGTGCAGCACTTGGCCATGTATATTCTATATTTTTAAAGTTTAAAGGTGGAAAAGCTGTCGCAACTGGTGCCGGTGTGATCATGGCCGTTGCGCCTCTCATCTTTTTAATTATTTTACTCTGTTTTTTAATCGTCTTAACTGTATTCCACTACGTATCACTTGCAAGTGTATCTGGCGTAACGATGCTCTTTATACTATCGTTGTTTACAAATAACTTAGCACTTAAAATCGTATCAGGAATACTATTTATACTTATCGTCTTTAAACACATACCAAACATGAAGCGGATTAAAAACAAAACTGAACCAAAAGCATACTTATTTAAAAAGAAATAAAGGCCAAGACAAATGTCTTGGCCTTTTATATTCGACAAATTAGTTTTTAAGTTTGTCTCTAAGTACCATTTGTAAGATACCACCGTTACGGTAATAGTCTACTTCTACTTCAGAGTCAAATCTCACTTTAACATCGATATCTACAGTGCTTCCATCTTCTTTAGTCGCAGTGATTGTAATGATATCTCCTGGTTTAACATCTTCGTTTACAGGGATGTTAAACGTTTCGTTTCCTTCTAAACCGTAGTCTTCAGCGTGTTTACCTTCAACGAATTGAAGCGGTAATACACCCATCATAACTAAGTTAGAACGGTGAATTCTTTCGTATGATGCAGCAAGTACTGCTTTCACACCGAGTAAGTTTGTACCTTTAGCTGCCCAGTCACGGCTTGATCCCATTCCGTAGTCGTCACCAGCAAGTACAACTAAACCAGTGCCGTCTTCTTTATACTTCATAGCTGCGTCGTAAATACTCATTACTTCGCCAGTTGGCCAATAAGTTGTGTATCCACCTTCAGTTCCTGGTGCAACTTGGTTACGAATACGAATGTTCGCAAATGTTCCACGTACCATTACTTCATGGTTACCACGTCTAGAACCGTATGAGTTAAAGTCACGTGGTGATACACCTTGTTCAATTAACCATTTACCTGCTGGTGTATCTTTACCAATCGCACCTGCTGGAGAAATGTGGTCTGTCGTTACAGAGTCACCGAACTTCGCAAGAACTTTAAGGTCATTTAATGCTTCAACTTTGCCCGCTTCTTCTGGTAAATCTTCGAAGAATGTTGGGTTTTGAATATACGTTGAATCATCAGAGAAGTCGTATAATGGTGCATCTGTTACTTTAATGTTGTTCCACGTTTCGTTTGAAGTAAACACTGTCTCGTATTCACGTTTGAATAATTCTGGTGTTACTGTTTCATACACAGTATCTCTAACTTCTTGAATTGATGGCCAGATATCTTTCATAAATACGTCGTTACCGTCTTTATCTTGTCCAATCGGATCGTTATAAAGGTCAATATCAACCGTACCTGCTAAAGCGTAAGCAACTACGAGCTGTGGTGACGCTAAGTAGTTCGCTTTAACTAGTGGGTGGATACGCCCTTCAAAGTTACGGTTACCAGATAATACAGATGACACGAGCATGTCGTTTTCAGTAATTGCTTCTGTTACTTCGTCACGTAATGGACCTGAGTTACCGATACATGTCGTACAACCGTAACCAACAGTGTTAAACCCTAGCTTATCTAGATACTCTTGAAGACCTGAGTTTTCAAGGTAACCAGTAACTACTTTTGAACCTGGTGCAAGTGAAGTTTTCACGTGCTTAGGAACTGATAATCCTTTTTCCACTGCTTTTTTAGCAACTAATCCTGCACCTAACATAACGTACGGGTTAGATGTGTTCGTACAAGATGTAATAGCAGCGATGACTAAGTCACCTGTTTTAAGAGTTTCTTTTCCACCGTCGTTATACTCAACGTCGACTTTTTGGTCGAAGATTTCTTTAGAATAACCGTGACCGTGGTTACCATTTTCTCTCGTTACAGATGCTTCGAATTCTTCTTTCATTTTTGAAAGTAAGATTAAATCTTGAGGACGTTTTGGTCCTGATAATGAAGGCTCTACTGTTGATAAATCTAGCTCAAGCACTTCTGAATATGTCGGTTCTTTATCTGGATTAAAGAATAAGTCGTTTTCTTTTAAGTACTGTTCAACTAATTCAATATGATCTTCAGAACGACCTGTCAGTCTTAAATAGTTTAACGTTTCCTCATCGACTGGGAATAATGCGTTCGTTGCACCGTATTCTGGCGCCATGTTTGAAATCGTTGCACGGTCAGCAAGTGGTAAGTTTGATACCCCTTCACCGAAGTACTCAACGAATTTACCAACAACGCCGTGCTCACGTAACATTTGAGTGATACGTAATGCTAAGTCTGTTGCTGTTGCACCTTCTGGTAATTGGTTTTTTAATTTAACCCCAATAACTTCAGGTAATGGGAAGTAACTTGGTTGACCGAGCATTCCTGCTTCAGCTTCGATACCACCAACACCCCATCCGAGCACTCCTAAACCGTTGATCATTGTCGTATGTGAGTCTGTACCAACGAGTGAGTCAGGGAAGATTACATTGTCACGGTCATGTACAACGTTTGCTAAGTACTCTAAGTTGACTTGGTGAACGATACCTGTTGCTGGCGGCACTGCTTGATAGTTATCAAACGCTTCAGCTGCCCAGCGTAAAAATTCGTAACGCTCTTTGTTTCTTTCAAATTCTAATTCCATGTTTTTAACGAGTGCACTGTGTGTGCCGTAAGAATCAACTTGTACTGAGTGGTCAATGACTAAGTCCACCGGTACTTCTGGGTTAATTTTTTGAATGTCACCGTTTTTGTCGTTCATCGCTTTACGTAATGACGCTAAGTCAACGACAGCTGGTACACCTGTAAAGTCTTGAAGAATTACACGTGATGGTTTAAATGGAACTTCTTTACCTTGTAAATCACCTTTGTCCCAGTTCGCAAGAGACTCGATATGTTTTTCTTGAATAGAATGTCCGTCATATTGACGTAACACAGATTCTAATAACACACGAATAGAATATGGTAACTTTTCAACATCGCTATACCCAGCATCTGTTAAAGATCTGAGTGAGTAGTATGTCTTCTCAATTCCATTTACATTCAATGTGCGTTTAGCATTTTCTTGTAAATTTTTTGTCATAAAATTTTCCCCCCGGAATATATACGTTAATTTAATTGTAACTGTTTCTTGCTTATTTTGAAACATATAAACATTATTTTTCAATACGAACTACCTATATCTAAATATAAGTTTTAGTTATGGAAAAGAATAAAACAATAACAATTCGTTTATTATGGATGTAATGATATACTTTTCATCATTTTATTGTATAATATATAAAGGTTTTAATTTAGGAGTGTATTTAATGATTAAAGAATTTAAAGAATTTATGATGCGCGGAAACGTATTAGATTTAGCAGTAGCGGTCGTAATCGGTGCAGCATTTGGTAAAATTGTAGATTCTCTCGTAGCGAATATTATCATGCCACTAATTGCATTAATATTTGGAAACACAGATTTCGCATCTGCATGGGAATGGAACGGTATCACTTACGGTGTGTTCATTCAATCGATTATCGACTTCTTAATCATCGGTTTTGCTGTGTTTATGTTTGTTAAAATCGTAAACAAAGCAACATTCGGTGCATTTGAAGAAAAAGAAGTTGAACCAGAAGTTGCAGAAGAAGTATTATTATTACGTGAAATCTTAGAAGAACTTAAACTTCAAGACGCTAAAGAAGAACAAAAATATTTACGTGAAGAAGATTAAAAAATTATCCCAAATTAGTATTTACTAATTTGGGATTTTTTTATTTGTTAGAAAAGTGTTGTTTAATATAACTGATGAAATATAAACTACCTGTACAAAGTAACACATCACCATCAAACTGATCGACAAATTTTATATAATCATCGACTTGTTTTAAATTCGGATGATTCACTGCATTATAAATGTCTTGAACTGGTTTTTTACGATAAAAATCAAATTCAGTCACGACAAATTCATCTGCAATCGATGCGAGTTCGTCGACCATATATTGAATTGGTTTTCCGTCGACACATGAAAATAGAACTGTAATCTTTCTATCCGCATAGTTTTCTTTGATAGTTTTAATTAAAACATCAACCGCTTCTTTATTATGCGCTCCGTCTATAATAATCGTCGGGTCTTCTTGTAATACTTCGATTCGACCGACCCATGTGACGTCTTCAACACCGTGGACTGTTTTATTCATATCTAAATTTACAATATTTAAATCATGCATTTCAAGAAGTGATGCGAGAGCTAAGCTCGCGTTTTGCATTTGATGGTATCCGAGCATTTTTAACTGTATATCGTTAAAATCATAATCGTTATATTTAAACGAAAACTCCTGTTCATTATCTAGTAAAATAATATCTCTTCCGAGCTCTATACCTTTCGCATGATTTTCTTCTAATACTTTGTAAATGACTTGTTTTGATTCAGTATCGTCAACAAAATACACAAGCGGAGTATCTTCTTTAATGACCCCAGCTTTGTCTTTCGTAATTTCAACGAGGGTCTCTCCTAATATATCTGTATGATCTTTACCGATACTCGTTAAAATAGTCATGACTGGTTTAAACACATTTGTTGAGTCATGTGTTGCTCCTATTCCCGCTTCAACTACTACGATATCTACTGGATGGACATTACCGAAATACACAAACATCATCGCCGTAATAATTTCAAATTCTGTCGCTTGTCCAAGTTCAGTTTCTTCAGCCATTCGTTCACTCACAGGACGTACGATATTGGCAACGTGTGCGAGATCTTCGTTAGAAATCGGCGTACCGTCGATTGAAATGCGTTCATTGAACACTTCAATATAAGGCGAAGTAAACGTTCCAACTGAATAATCATTTTCATTTAACGCACTTCGTATATACGATACGACAGAACCTTTACCGTTCGTACCGACGACATGTACGCCTGTAATATTGTCTTGTGGGTTATCTAGTTCATTCAGCATCCAAACCATGCGTTTAACGCCTGGTTTGATGCCGAATTTTCCTCTATTGTGTATCCATTCTAACGTCTCATCATAATTCATGTTACTTACCTCTTAACCCGTTTAGTCGAGCTTCGACATCTTCATATTGCGCTTTGTATGAAGCTTCTTTTTCACGCTCTTCATTTACGATTTTTTCCGATGCATTTTGCACAAATTTTTCATTGCTTAATTTACCTTTAACACGTTTTAATTCACCATCTAAACGCTCGAGTTCTTTTTCTAAACGTTCGATTTCTTCGTTTATATCGATTAAACCTTCAAGTGGTAAAACGACAGTCGCACCTTTAACGACTTGAGTTTTTGCATCGTCTTGAATGTTCACTTTTTCGCTGATTTCTAACGTTTCAGGATTTGTAAATCGTGTAATATAGTGTTTGTTTTCTTCAATAAGCGCTCGACTGTTTGCATCTTTAATCTCAATTTTAATATCGATTGGCTTAGATAGTGGTGTATTCACTTCATTTCTAGTTTGACGTACTGATTTAATAATGTCTACGAGTAAACTCATCGTCTTATTACTTTCTTCGTTAGATAGTGACGCATCAACCGTCGGCCACTCACTCACGACGATAGATTGACTATTATCAATCGCTTGGTAAATTTCTTCAGTGACAAACGGCATAAACGGATGTAACATTTTTAGAATTTTATCAAGTGTGTAAAGTAATACTGAACGCGTCATTTGTTTTTCTTCTTCAGTACCTTCGTTCATTGAGATTTTAGACATTTCAATGTACCAATCACAGAAATCATCCCAAATGAAGTGGTATAAAATACGACCAACTTCACCGAATTCGTATTTTTCAAATAGACGAGTCACTTCACGAATCGTATCGTTTAAGCGCGTTAAAATCCACTCGTCCGCAACTGTTTTTGCGCCCTCTAAATTTATGTCTGCATGTTTAAAATCTGGACCGATATTCATTAACGCAAATCGTGATGCATTCCAAATTTTGTTGATAAAGTTCCACACAGATTCTACTTTTCCATCGCTATAACGTAAATCTTGACCTGGTGTTGATCCAGTTGATAAGAAGAATCTAAGTGCATCTGCACCGTATTTATCAATCACGTCCATCGGGTCTACTCCGTTACCTAGAGATTTAGACATTTTACGATTTTGTTCGTCACGTACAAGTCCATGTAACAATACGTCGTTAAACGGGCGCTGATCAGTTTGTTCAAGTCCTGAGAAGATCATACGCGATACCCAGAAGAATATAATGTCATATCCAGTGACGAGTACGTTTGTTGGATAATATTTTTTAAGTAAATCTGTTTCTTCTGGCCAACCTAACGTTGAAAACGGCCATAATGCACTTGAGAACCACGTATCTAATACGTCTTTATCTTGCGTCCAGTTTTCAATATCTTCTGGTGCTTCTTCACCGACGTACATTTCTCCAGTTTCGTTATGGTACCACGCTGGGATTTGGTGTCCCCACCATAATTGTCTTGAAATTACCCAGTCATGAACGTTTTCCATCCAGCGGTTAAACGTACCTTCAAAACGGTTTGGTTCAAAGTTAACTCTATTATCTGTCTCTTGGTTTTCGAGTGTTTCATCTCTAAGTGGTGCCATTTTAACGAACCACTGCGTCGATAAATACGGCTCGACAATTGCATTACTACGTTCTGAGTGTCCGACACTATGCATGTGGGATTCAACTTTAATCAGTTGGTCTCTTTTTTCTAATTCTTTCACAATCGCTTTACGTGCTTCAAAGCGGTCCATTCCAACGAATTCCCCACCGAGTTCGTTAATCGTACCGTCTTCATTCATAACGTTAATACGTTCTAAATTGTGACGATTACCTAAGTCAAAGTCATTCGGGTCGTGCGCTGGTGTGACTTTCATTGCACCTGTACCAAATTCTATATCGACGTAATCGTCAGTAATCACAGGAATTTCACGTTCCATCAGTGGTAAAATTACTGTTTTACCAATAATATCTTGATATCTTTCATCGTCTGGATGTACGACAACCGCAGTATCACCGAGCATCGTCTCTGGGCGTGTCGTTGCGATTTCTAAATAGCCACTACCATCACTATATGGATACTTAATATGGTAAAATTTTCCTTCGATTTCTTTATGAATGACCTCAATATCACTTAACGCTGTACGTGTTTCTGGGTCCCAGTTAATGATGTATTCACCGCGGTAAATGAGTCCCTTGTTATACATATTAACGAACGTTTTACGTACTGCTTTAGAAAGCCCCTCATCTAACGTGAATCTTTCTTTTTTATAGTCTAATCCTAGACCTAATTTTTTCCATTGATCGCGGATGTGGCCTGCATATTCTTCTTTCCAGTTCCATGCGTGAGATAAAAATTCTTCACGTGTTAAATCGTGGATATCAATGCCTTCTTCTTTAAGTCGTTGTACTACACGTGCTTGCGTTGCGATACCGGCATGGTCCATACCTGGTAAGTACAGCGTATCAAAACCTTGCATACGCTTTTGACGTGTAATAATGTCTTGTAGTGTCGTATCCCATGCGTGACCTAAATGTAACTTACCTGTTACGTTTGGCGGTGGGATAACGATTGTAAATGGCGGTTTATCTGACGTTACATCTGATTCAAAATAACCTGCTTCCACCCATGTTTCATATTTTCCTTTTTCAACTTCTGTTGGATTATACTTCGTTGGCATATCCATTTATATCAACCTCTTTCTTTAAATGACAAAATCCCGCCCTACTAAATAGGACGGGATTACCGTGGTACCACCTAAATTTGGCATAAATATGCCACACTTAATTATGATTAACGCTCACTAAACGTCTATCTTTACTATACATTCAAGATAAATTCTACACGTAGACTACTTCATATCACTATGACTATGCTCTCACCAACCGCATATTCTCTGAAGACATTTATGATACTACTACTTCTACTCTTCATATTTAACTACGTTAATTTTATTGTATTCACGCGTTTAAGTCAACTTTTCTGAGCACGTGGTCTCATTAAAAGATAATGAACGATCGGTACGACAATTAGGATGATAAAGAATATTCTAAACAAGTGATAACTTGAAATCATCGCAATATCTCCACCACTCTCCATCGCAACGACGATAATTTGAGCGAGACCTCCTGGAGCTGCTGATAAAAATAGACTCGTAAATTCATGAGACGTAAACATCGTATAGATGATAACAAGTATCATACTTCCGCAGATTAAGCCGATGTTTTGTATGACAATTGCACATATGTCACGTAGTGAAAGTTGACTAAATAACGTCGTAATCTGCATTCCAATTCGAATACCGAATAAAATTTGTGCAAATGCAATGAGCACAAAATCTAGCGTAAATGATGCTTCCGTTATTAAATTCCATACGATTGTTGGGACCATTGGACCGAGCAAGATTGCTGCTGGGAAATTTATCCTACGTAATAAACGATACATCACATATCCTGCTATTGGTATGAGTAACATATATACTGAAAACACTTCAGATAAGTTTGGCACTTCAGTAATTTTACTGACAGAAGTACTTTGAGAAAAATGTGTAATCATCGGCACTAATATGACGATAAAAACGATTCTTGAAGTCTGTGTCAATGAAACGAGCATTAGATCGGCATTTTTATTTTCTTCTGCCATTATAATCATCTGACTTAAAGCACCAGGAACACTCGCTAACACAGCAGTTTCAACCGAAGAATTCGTTAAATAACGAAAAGGAATCGATAAAAGTAAAGCGAGCAGAAGCGTTAATATTGTAATAATAACGATATTGTACCAGTCATCTGTCATTTTAATGATTGCTGGTAATGTAAATGATGTTCCAATTTGAATCCCCATTACAAATACACCAGAATTCGCAAATGGTTTAGGAAAATATATTTCATTATCAATAATACGTATGAATAATAGCGTTCCGATAATTGACGCAAATAAGTATGCGAGTGGTATTGAGAAAAACTTAAATACAGCACCTATTAATACGATAAACACAAGAAGACATAATAATTTTAAAAATCTCAAACACCATCACCTCAATATAAAAATACCTCGAGAAATCTCGAGGTATTGTCTCTTATAGATGATAAATAAGTACTGGTAATAGTAAAAGAAACGCTACTACAGGCATTAACCAATATACTAATCGTTCTGAAGCAGGTTGTCTTTTATCTTTCTTTTGAATTGGCATAGTTATCCTACTCTCTTACATATTTATATATTAAATTATGCACATTTTTTCTAACGAAAGCAATACCTATTTCATAATACGTGAAAGTGCGTTTCTAAACGCCTCAATTGTGAACTTAATATCTTCCTCAGTATGTTTAGTTGAAAGGAACATTCCCTCGAATTGTGACGGAGGTAAATATACCCCTTCTTTAATCATTTCAGGATATAGTTTAGCAAATAATTTTAAGTCTGATCCATTTGCATCTTCAAAGTTTTCAACTGGACCATCTGTTAAGAAGAATCCAATCATAGAACCTGCACGGTTAATTGTAAATGGTACGTTAAACTCTTTAAAGACTTCTGTTAGTCCTTCTTCAATCATATCTCCTAAATGATTAAAGTGGTCATAACTCTCTTTATTGAGTTGTTTTAACGTGTGTAACCCTGCTGTCATCGCAAGTGGGTTCCCTGATAACGTACCTGCTTGGTAAATATCTCCAGCCGGTGCGATACGTTCGATAATTTCTTTTTTACCACCGAACGCACCGACAGGTAGTCCACCACCAATGACCTTACCTAAACAAGTAATATCTGGATCGATACCAAAGTATCCTTGTGCACAGTTATATCCAACTCTAAAACCTGTCATTACTTCATCGAAAATTAATAGTGAACCATATTCATTCGTAATGTCTCTCACATATTGTAAGAAATCATTTACTGGAGGAACAACTCCCATGTTACCTGCGACTGGTTCCATAATCACCGCTGCAATGTCGTCACCGTAATGTTCAAATGCGACTTTTAAGCTTTCTTTATCGTTATATGGAACAGTAATCGTATTTTTAGCTGTACCTTCAGGAACTCCTGGTGAATCTGGTAAACCAAGTGTCGCAACACCACTACCTGCTTTGATTAACAGTGAGTCACTATGCCCGTGGTAGCATCCTTCAAATTTTAAGATTTTATTGCGGTTTGTATAACCTCTAGCAAGTCTAAGTGCTGCAAGTGTTGCTTCAGTACCTGAAGATACAAAACGAATCATTTCAACTGACGGTACACGGTCGATGACGAGTTTTGCGAGTTCGTTTTCTACCGCTGTAGGTGCACCGAATGAAGACCCTTTTTCAGCTTGTTGTTTAATCGCTTCAACAACCTCTTCATCAGTGTGACCTAAAATTAACGGACCCCAGCTTAATACGTAGTCAATATACTCGTTACCATCAACGTCTTTCACTTTCGCACCTTTTGCGCTGTCGATAAATAACGGATCCATATTTACCGATTTAAACGCACGAACTGGAGAGTTAACTCCACCTGGCATTAAATGAACTGCTTCATCAAATAATTGTTTCGATTTTTGGTACATCGTTAAATTGCTCCTTCGTTAATTTTTTTACATAAGTCTTTTGCAAAGTACGTAATAATCATATCCGCACCTGCACGCTTAATAGATAACATTTGTTCTACGATAACTTCTTCATCTAGTAAACCTTGTTCGATCGCATTAACAGTCATCGAGTATTCACCACTGACGTTATATGCAATGATTGGTAAATTCGAATTGTTTCTAACGTCACGGATAATATCAAGATATGAAAGTGCAGGTTTTACAATCATCATATCTGCACCTTCACGCGTATCACTCTCTAGCTCTCGTAGTGCTTCTAAACGGTTTGCCGGATCCATTTGATATGTTCTTCTGTCACCAAATGATGGTGTAGATTCTGCTGCATCTCTAAATGGACCATAGAACTTAGATGCGTATTTAATACCGTAACTCATAATCGGAATATGATAAAAACCTGCATCATCTAATCCTTTACGAATCTCTGTAACAAAACCATCCATCATGTTTGATGGTGCAATAATGTCAGCACCTGCTTTAGCTTGTGACACTGCTGTCTCGATTAAGAGCGGTAATGTTTTGTCATTATCAACGTCTTTCGTGTTTGGATCGATGACACCACAATGTCCATGATCTGTGTATTCACATAGACAAGTATCTAAAATAACAATTAAATCAGGATATAATTTTTTAGATAGTTTACATGCCTCTTGAACAATCCCATTTTCATCATATGCACCACTACCAACGTCGTCTTTATGGTTTGGCACACCGAAGAAAATAACCGATTTAATACCGAGTTCATAAACTTCTTTTAGTTCTTCTTCAAGTAAATTTAACGAGATTTGGTAAACACCTTTCATCGATGGAATTTCTTTTTTTACGTTATCACGTTCCACGACGAAAATCGGATAAATTAAATCGTCTTTACGTAATGATGTTTCTCTCACTAAATCTCTCATAAATTCTGATTTTCTTAATCTGCGATGTCTATCAAATTTCATTTTGAAACTCCTTTTCCATTTCGTTAATCATACTTTCTAATGTCGCTTCTTTTGGTATCTTCGTTTTTACACCGTAAGATAATAAAGCACTTTGAGTGACGTGCCCAATAGAAATTACTTTTAAGTCGGTTAAATCTTCTTTTTTAAAATGTGCCATAAAAGCGTGAACGCCAGACGGACTAGAAAATGTGATACCGTCAATACCACTGAGTATACGTTTTAACTCTCTTATCGTAATATCATTCGATGCGGGTGCGTATAACGGTAAATCCGTTAGTTCTGCACCTTCACTTATAAAGTAATCTCGCATAATTGAACGCTTATCTTTACTTGCAGGATAAAGTACACGCATTCCCTTTTCCACTTTAAACTCTTCTTTAAACCCTTCTTGCGTATAATCGCTCGGCTCAAAGTCAACGTGGAATCCCGCTTCGACGAGCGCTTCTGACGTCGTTTTACCAATAGACGCGATATGTTTTACATCGAGCATATTTAACTCGTCTTTAAAGAAGCGGACGGTGTTTTTACTCGTAATTACAGCGTAATCATATTGTTTATTTAATATCGATTTATCATACGGTAACTTTTTAAACGTAATAATCGGTAGATGAATTAAATCTAAAGATGTTTCGACATCTCTAAAATGACTTTGAGTAACGACGACTCTTTTATTTATTTTTGTTGATTTCATCAATAATTTCTTTTGCACCGATTTTTTCCATTTCGTCAGCAACTAAATTACCGAGTACAACCGGATCGTCTCCAGATTTTTTAACGAGAAACTTCTCATTACCATCTTCACTCATAATGAGACCAGTTAAATATAATTCACCATCTACAAATTGAGCATTTGCTCCGATTGGCACTTGGCAACTACCGTCCATTCGTTTTAAGAATGTACGCTCTGCTGTCGTTTCAGTCGCTGTTTCATCGTGGTGAATCGTCTGTAAAATTTCGTGCATTTCTTTATCGTCTTCACGAATTTCTACACCTAATGCGCCTTGCGCAACTGCTGGTATAAACTCTTCAGGGTCAAAGTATTCAGTGACGACATCATCACTCCAGCCCATACGTTTTAAACCAGCTGCAGCGAGGATGATCGCGTCATACTCACCGTCACGCATCTTTTGAATACGCGTGTCGATGTTTCCACGTACCCAGTTCACCGTAATATCATCACGCATTTGTTGAAGTTGAGCTGCACGACGTAAACTTGACGTTCCGATAATTGAACCTGGTTTTAAATCTTTAAATGACACATTTCCATTCGATAAAAATGCGTCACGTCTATCTTCACGAACTGGTACAGCTGAAAGTTTAAACCCTTCTGGTAATTCACTCGGTACGTCTTTTAACGAGTGTACAGCCATGTCGATATCTCCAACTTTTAGTGCGTGTTCGATTTCTTTAACGAATAGACCTTTACCACCGACTTTACTTAATTGACGGTCGACAATTCTATCTCCTTTAGTTACGATTTCTTTTACTTCAAAGTTTACTTCTGGATTCTTTTCTTTTAACGATTCAATTAATTGCATCGTTTGAGTTTTTGCAAGACCACTACGTCTCGTCCCGACTACAACTGTTTTCATGATCGGCCTACTTTCTCACATTTTGTTTTTCTTTTCTTAGTTTTTCAATCGCTTGTAACGATTCATAATGTCTTTTATGAATATCTTCAACGATAGATTCAATACCAAAAATATGTTCCAGCTCTGTTAACTGTACTGCGCCTTTACGTTCATCCGCGAGTTCTTTCGTGTACGTAATAGGGTCACGTAACATTTGGTTAATAATACTTTTCATATGTTTAGATATAATCGTCTTTTCACGTTTAGTTAAATCTGGTAACTTATTTGTGATGCTTTCAAACGTCGTTTCATGTATGTTTAATGCTTTCGTACGCATTGCTTCGATTACAGGACGTACACCTTGCATTTCAACCCAATTTAAAAATTCTTGAATTGATGTGTCTATCATCGCTTCAATTTTTTTAGCTTCTTCTTTTCTCTTTTTTAAATTATCATCGACAATTCCACTTAAATCATCGACGTTATAATGATGGACGTTATTTACATTATTAACATTTGGATCGATATCACGCGGTACAGCGATATCAATAAGTATGAGCGAACGTTCATCATCTAGGTTACGGACTCTTTTAATCATTTCTTCAGTAATGATAAAGTTCGGTGCACCTGTACTTGAGATGACGATATCTGTATCTTTCAGTGCATCTTCTAATTCATCCATCGGTCTAAATTGACCTAAATAACGTTCTGCGAGTTGTTTGCCGTTATCTGGGTTACGGTTTACAACTGTCACATCACTCACACCATTAGACGTTAAGTTTAATAACGTTTCTTCTGACATTTCTCCCGCACCGAGTACGAGAACTTTAACATCTTGAATATTTGTAAAAATCTTCTTAGCGAGTTCTACCGCTGCATATGACATAGATACAGCATTTTTAGAAATATCTGTTTCACTATGTCCGCGTTTTGCGATTGTGATAACTTCTTTGAATAATCGATTAAAAATCTTGCCAGTCGTATGTTCTTCTTGTGCGAGTATAAACGCATCTCTAATTTGACCTAAAATTTGCGTTTCACCGAGCACCATTGAATCTAACCCTGCAGCAACTCGGTATAAGTGATGAATTGCTTCATCATTCACTTTTAACTCTGTCACGTTTTTAACGGTTTCTAGTGGTATGTTGAAATACTCACTTAAAAAGTTTCTCGTGTAATAAGATCCCGTATGCACTTGATCTGTCACGACATATAATTCTGTTCGGTTACACGTTGAAAAAATTACCGCTTCTAATATGCTTTTTTGATCACGTAACGTATGAAGTGCTGGTACGATATCATGATCACTAAAATTAAGTTGTTCGCGTTCATCTACGCTTGCTTTCCTATAGTTTATACTAAGTGCAATGACATGCATTTAGATTGCCCCTTACTTACCGATTAAATATTTGTTTACTTATATAATAGTATCAAATATAGGACGTTCTTTGAGTTTTTTGGCTCAATGTTCAATAATTTGTTAGATTCTCTCCTCAATTGCATCGAGTACTTTATCTACATTGTACTTCTCAGTTGAAGAAAATGGGATAATGACGTCTTCAGGTTCTAATTCTAATTCTTTTCTGATAATTGATACGTGTTTTTGTAATTTACTTTTAGGTAATTTATCTGATTTCGTTGCTACGACAATCGTTGGTATATCGAGTTGTTTTAAAAAGTCATACATTAAAACGTCATCGTTTGTCGGCGGATGACGTAAATCGATAATTTGAACACACGCATGCAACATCTCTCTATGAATAAAATAATTCTCTATCATCGATGCCCATTTTTCACGTTCTTTTTTAGATTGCTTTGCGTAACCATAGCCTGGAACATCGACAAATACGAATTGATTATCCGCATTATAAAAGTTTAACGTCACCGTTTTACCTGGTTTACTTGAAATTCTCGCGATATTTTTACGTCCACATATCGCATTGATAAAACTCGATTTACCGACGTTTGAACGCCCTGCCATCGCTATTTCTG
This sequence comes from Nosocomiicoccus sp. HMSC059G07, assembly GCF_001815515.1. Classification (NCBI taxonomy): domain Bacteria; kingdom Bacillati; phylum Bacillota; class Bacilli; order Caryophanales; family Staphylococcaceae; genus Nosocomiicoccus; species Nosocomiicoccus sp. HMSC059G07. The sequence goes on along the minus strand of NZ_KV820808.1, from coordinate 118,448 downwards.
GTAAATTTGTTTCAGGATATTGCTCTTTTGCTACTGCCGATATTAAAAATTCAATTTTGTTTGGATTTAATTCCATTTACTCCACCTCTAAAAAAAGGCCGTCTTATAAAAGACAGCCTAATAAATTATGCACTCTGTTCATTTAAGTGAATTTCGTTACCTTCAGCATCATATACTAAAGGATCTGTTTCATTCACAATCGTATCTTTCGTAATTTTAACTTTAGAAATATTATCATTTGACGGTACGTCAAACATAATGTCTACCATACGCTCTTCGATAATTGAACGTAATCCACGCGCACCTGTTTTTCTTTCTATCGCAAGTTTCGCGACCGCAACGAGTGCATCATCATCAAATTCTAACTCAACATCATCAAGTTCAAGCATACGTTTATATTGTTTCACTAAAGCATTTTTTGGTTCTGTTAAAATTGAAGTCAGTGCGTCTGTATCGAGCTCTTCTAAATTCGCTATAATCGGCACACGACCAATAAACTCAGGAATTAACCCGTAGCTTTGTAAGTCGTCCGGACGAACTAATGCCATTAACTCTTCATTCGTATCGACATTTTCTTCGCCGCTACCAAATCCAATTACTTTCGCACCAATACGGCGTTTAATAATCTCTTCAATACCATCAAACGCTCCACCGAGGATGAACAGAATATCTTTCGTATCGATTTGAATCGATTCTTGGTTTGGATGTTTACGGCCACCTTGTGGTGGTACACTCGCAACTGTTCCTTCTAAAATTTTAAGTAATGCTTGTTGTACCCCTTCACCGGAAACATCGCGTGTTATTGACGTATTTTCACTTTTACGAGCAATCTTATCGATTTCATCGACGTAAATAATTCCTTTTTCAGCACGCTCAATATCATAATCCGCTGCTTGAATTAAACGGAGTAAAATATTTTCAACGTCATCTCCAACGTATCCCGCTTCAGTTAAACTTGTCGCATCTGCAATCGCAAACGGCACTTCTAATGTGCGTGCAAGTGTTTGTGCGAGTAATGTTTTACCTGAACCTGTTGGTCCAATTAAAGCGATGTTACTTTTAGAAATTTCTACATCGTCATCACTTTCATGGTTAATACGTTTATAGTGGTTATACACCGCAACACTAAGTGCACGCTTTGCTTTTTCTTGTCCGATGACATACTCATCAAGCGCTGCCTGAATTTCACCTGGTTTTGGAATCTCAGTTAAAAATTCTTGTGGTGCGTCTTTTAATTCTTCTTCTATTATTTCGTGGCATAATTCAATACACTCATTACAAATGTAAACGCCACTTCCTGCGATCAGTTTTTGAACTTGATCTTGGTTTTTACCACAGAAACTACATGTTAGATCTTGATCATCTTCGTTAAATTTAAACATGTATACACCGACCTTTCGCTCTTACGTATATTACTATACTATACCGACTCTTTCAAATAAATTGTATTGATAAAAAAACTCTATACACATCCATGTATAGAGCTTTTGTTGATTTTATTGTTTTCTGTTATCTACTAAGAACTCAATTGCTTTTTGGTTTTTAATATCATTTTCAATGACAGATAAATCACCGAGTACTTTTTTGATATCGTCTTTTGCCATTTGGAATTGGTCGGCTAACTTTTGTAATTCGTTATCGACATCTTCTTCAGTCGCTTCAATGTTTTCAGCTTGTGCAATTGCTTGTAAAGTTAAACCAGTACGTACACGTTTAAACGCGTCGTCTTTCATTTGCTCGAGTAAGTCTTCTTTCGTTTGACCAGAGATTTGCTCGAACAACTCTAAGTTTAACCCTTGTTGAGCAAGACGCTGTTCGTATTCTTGAAGCATTCTTTGTTGTTCACTTTCAACCATTGCTTCAGGAATTTCCATTTTCGCATTTTCAGCTGCTTGAACAACGAGAGATTCTCTTAATTCATAATCTCTTTCTTGTTCTTTAAAGTTCTTTAAGTCTTCTTCGATTTGTTTTTTAACTTCGTCAGCTGTTTCAACGCCTTCAAAGCCTTCTAATTCTTCTTTAACAAATTCGTCAGTGAGTTCTTTTGCTTCTTTTTCTTTTACTTCGTTTAATTTTACTTTAAACGTTGCGTCTTTACCTTGAAGTTCTTCTGCTTGATACTCTTCTGGGAAAGTAACTTCTACGTCTTTTTCTTCTCCAGCTTTAAGACCGATTAACTGATCTTCAAATCCAGGAATGAATGTACCACTACCGATTTCAAGGTCGTGTCCTTCCATTTCTCCGCCTTCGAATGCTTCTCCATCAACGAAGCCCTTGAAGGCGATGTTTGCAACGTCACCTTCAGCAACTTCGCCTTCTTTAACGACAAGCTCAGCATATTGACCGAGTAACGCTTCGATTTGTTCGTTTACATCGTCTTCAGATACTTCGGCATCGATTTCTTTACCTTCAAGTCCTTTGTATTCACCAAGCTCTACTTCTGGCTCTACAGTCACTTCTAATTCAAGTACTAAATCTTTGCCTTTTTCAATTTCTTTAACATCAACGCTCGGTTGATCGACTGGTTTAATACCTGTTTCATCAATCGCTTTGCTATAAGCGCCTGGTAAAACGATATCTAAAGCGTCTTGATATAATGATTCAACGCCAAAGCGTTTTTCGAACATTTGACGAGGAATTTTACCTTTTCTAAATCCAGGTACTTGAATATCTTTTTTTACTTTGTTGAATGCTTGGTCTAAAGCTTTGTCAAAATCTTCAGCAGGTACTGTAATTGTTAATGTACCTACGTTTCCTTCTTTCTTTTCCCAAGTTTGTGTTTGAGACATAATCATTTCCTCCGTTATTTTACATTTTAATTAACCTATTCATTGTAACATAATCGATTTTTCAATAAAAGTATCGACTACTTATGAATTTCTTTTTCAATTTTTAGTATCCAATCCGCCACAAAACCATTAAACGAATGCATGGGTAATTCGTTATTTAACATTTTTGTATACGATATAAACCCTTTTGCTAGTTCTTTAGGTGTGAACGGCACTTTAAGAGGATACCATAGTAAACTAATGTTTAAAAATATTTCAATCGCTTGTTGTATGCGTTCCTCGTGGTCAAAGCGAAGCTGACCGTCTTCTACGATCCAACGAATCGTCGGTTCAACTTTTGCAGATTTCTCAAATTGTTTAAATTCACTCGTATGTGCATCAAACGTTTCACCAAATTTTTCTAGATGAATGACACCGTCATACTCTATTTCTTTTAAATAAATGACCATCAGTGATGCTACACTCATATCTCTTTCCGATTGAAGTAATTTATAAACATCATCACCATATGTCTCATCTTTTAAATCGATTAAATGCTCAACCGCAGCGATGACAAGTGTCGGATTTTCGGCGTTTAAATACTCATCTATATCAATATCTACCGTATTAAACACTTCATCATTATTTTCATTTGGTTGCGTCATCGTATTTCTTTTCTTTAACTCTTCTGTCGCATAATGTTTGCAATGTGTCGCAAATTGTATAAGTGAGGCTGCCATCCCACTCTCTTTACCTGTCACAGTAACGATATTTGACCATTCGAGTAATTCTTCATATAACTCTAAATTGAATAACGCTTGAAGGATCATGTTCAGATGAACTTCTGCTTCATCGCGTGACACTTCTTTCGTTTGAAAACACTGCTGAGCGTATTTATACATCTTTTCATATTCGTTTTTTTGAATTAACACATCATAATACATTTCGACTAAAGTGATATTTGTATGTTCTATTAACGTGTTATATTCAGCAAATCTATCTATAAAAAAATCAAAATCATTATCATGATAGAGTGCTTTTAAATCACGTTCGATTTTTTTAATAAACCGTGGGTGTGATGTTAAATTATTCATATAAATCACGAATGATGAGTTCACTCCACGTTTCGTAGTTTCCTAACTCTTTTAACTCTTCTCTTTTTGACCATATAAGTTGTAGCGTGTCTTCTTCATTCGTAAATACTTTTTCTTTGTCGACATTTACTTTAAATACGAGTCCAATATGGACACGTCCGACTTCGTTTGTATCATCGTTAATTAAACCGATTAGTTCAAAGGCGTTTAAGTCTTTCTTTTCTAAGCCAATTTCTTCTTGTAGTTCACGCGATGCGTTTTCAAACATTTTTTCTTTAATGTTTTCTTCAGATTCAATATCATTCATATGTCCACCGACACCGATTGAATGAAGTCCATGTAGACGAGATTCACCGCCACCTGTTAAACGTTTATAAACGAGCGTTTCATCTTCACTTTCAACAATCGTATATGATACGAGTTGTTTATACGACTCGTCTTCTTCCATATCTCCACGGCGTTTAATTTCATAGTCATCTAACGTCTTCGTGATTTCATTAAAACGTGCATCAGATTGACTTAAAAAACCGTTAAACGCATGTGCTTCATCATTAAATAAATCTTTTCTATTTACTACTAAAATCATTTCATCAAATTTACTCATCTATATACTCCTAATCTTTTACTGTCTTCATTATACTATAGTAATTTTTAATGTGTTTTGCTATAATTTCACATTGAAACAGGTTCGAAAACTTCCCTGTATAAAAAACTAAGGAGAATTACAATGAAATTTACTTCAAAAGATCTTGCAATTAATGCATGTATCGCCGCTTTGTATGTCGTCTTAACGACAATTAACCCCATCGGTCACGGAATGATACAAGTCCGCGTGTCAGAAATGCTCGCTATCCTTCCGTTTATAAACCGAAAATTTATACCTGGAATGATCGTAGGTGTAACAGTTGCAAACTTCTTTTCACCACTCGGGTATATCGACGTTCTCGTCGGGGTCGGATGTGCGGTTGTTTCGTATACAATTAGTTACTTTATTAAAAACTTATGGATAAACGTCGTACAATACGCAGTTGTATGTGGGCTTATCGTATCACTTATGCTGAAATCCGTATTAGGGATACCATACTGGCCGTCAGTCATCGCGATATTCATATCGACATTAATCGTTGGTATGATCGGCGCAGTTATATTTAATGCACTTAAAGAAAGACTAAAATTAGTAGATTAATATAAGCAGTAAAGCACCCAATATTATGGGTGCTTTTTAAATATACCAATTCACAACTTCTTGATTTTCAATTTTAGCAATTATATACGCCTCTTTATCGTAACCGTCGTATTCCATACCACTTACAGACATATAAATTTGTCCTTCATTCGGCTGAAAATAAATGTCATAAGGTTCATCTCTAAATTCTTCATCCATACTGTCTAAATCTTCGTTAATCAATAAAATAATATGATCTTTATCCATGCGTTAATCTCCTTAATATGTTTTTTAATACGTGTATATCGTATACCCAACATAATCAGTAAAGTAATCTTTCATGAAGTATAAATAAAGGTATTTAAGAAAATAAAAAAGCCTGTAACTTTGAGCTGCACCCCTAAAGTTGGACATGAAAATCCAACTTTAGGGGTGTTTTTGTATGAAGTATAAAAAGCATAGCTTTGAATTTAAGGTAAAAGTAGTTAATGAATATTTAAATGAAGCAGGAGGATATAAATTTTTAGGTGAAAAGCATAATGTGGATAGATCGCTTGTTCAAACATGGGTAAAACAATACAACACATATGGCTATCAGGGCCTCACTAAATCTTTAAGTAATACTCAATATACTAGTGAATTTAAGCGAGCTGTTTTAAAATATAGAGAAGAAAATCAATTGTCCTATAGAGAAACAGCGGAATACTTTGGTATCAAGCATTTTTCAACAATCGCTAACTGGAATCGCAAGATTCAAGAAGGTGGCCCAGCTGCTCTAGAGGGCAAACAAGGGAGACCAATAAAACATATGCCTAATAAAGAAAATAACCAAAAACAAGTATCGAAGAGTGAACCACTGAATGAAACAGAACGCGAAGAGTTAGAACGTCTAAGAGAAGAACTAAGAATGAAAGAACTGGAAAATATCATTCTAAAAAAGTTAAACGCCTTACCGACAGATCCAACAGACAAAAAACGAAAGTAGCGCTTGAGGTAAGGCAAGAAACGACTTATACACTAAAAGAGATTTTAACAGTGTTGAAGCTACCAAAGTCTGTATATTACTACTGGATAAAACATATGGATGATCAGGAACAAAAAGATCGATGGCTAGTAGATAAAATTAGAGAGATAGTCTCAAAACATAAAGGTAGATATGGTTACAGAAGAA
>NZ_KV820808.1:76168-112150 GCF_001815515.1 Nosocomiicoccus sp. HMSC059G07 | reverse complement strand
ATATTACTACTGGATAAAACATATGGATGATCAGAAACAAAAAGATCGATGGCTAGTAAATAAAATTAAAGAAATTGTATCAAAACATAAAGGTAGATATGGTTACAGAAGAATCAAAGCAATACTCGAAAACAGAGAGCAAATTGTGGTGAATCATAAGCGCTTGTTACGTATTATGACAACCTATAATTTACTGTGTCAAAAATTCAAAAATAAATCGAGAACACGTTACAGTTCATACAAAGGGCAAGTTGGAAAAGTATCTCCAAATAAGGTAAAGCGTAACTTTAAGCCGAAAACATTTAATCAACTATGGGTGACAGATGTCACAGAGTTTGCGTTACCTATCAAAGGCAAGAAACTATATTTATCAACGATTATGGATTGTTATAACTCTGAAGTGATTGCCTATCAATTAAGTCGTTCACCAAACCTAGCAATCGCTATAAATCCTTTAAATAAAGCACTTGAGGAACACCAACACAATCTAAACCAATTAGTTGTTCACTCGGATCAAGGATTTCATTATCAGCACAGTAGTTGGGGAAATACCATAACAGAATATGGTGCAACAATGAGTATGTCACGTAAAGGAAACTGTTTAGATAATTCACCGATGGAGAACTTCTTTGGCTTATTAAAGCAGGAAATGTTTTAAGGAGAAGTATTCAAGACATATGAAGCATTAGAGATCGCAGTACATGAATATATTAGATACTATAATAAAGATAGAATTAAGCTAAAATTAAAAGGCATGTCTCCTGAACAATTCAGGAAACATACCTTACAATCTGCTTAATTCCAAAAGTCCAACTTTTGGGTAGCACAACACTTTGAAGTTACAGGCTTTAATTACGTCCCGGGAGGGCGTATATTATACCAGCATTTAAACATAAAAGCCTATATTATAGGTGTTCATGTAGTATTTAAAATTATCTATTTATATATAAACTGCCACCAAAAAGCGCCTATTAATTTAGGTGCTTGTTTTTATGTAAATAAAAAAAGAGGTAGCATATAACTACCCCTTAAACGTCTGCTACTGGGACACTTCTACGAGAGGTGCGAGCAGTCCTATTAAATATATTATATCATATAAAAAAAACGTCTACATTATATAGACGTCTTTCGCAAACAGTCCGCGTACGGATACTGAAGCTGCTCTTACTATAGTATATCATTATTTAAAACCGTTTATTCACTTCTCAAAACGCACTCCTTAACTACAATTATACGAACGTATGTTTGGTGTGTAAAGATAAAAATAAGCCCATACAGAGGTTTCAACAAGTTTAGGACTTATTCCTTTAGACACTTGCTAATCGGCTCTGTATGAGCTTGTATATGGTTCGGTTTTTATGATACTAAATTTTGTAGAGTATATTCAATAAAAAAATAATTAATTATAGTCCCATACATAATTATCAAGATTAATTTCCTAATCTGAGTTATTTTTCTTAAATTCTGTTAGTATTGCTCGAGATAAAAATAGAAGAAAAATTGAAAAGTTACTTAGGAATAGAAATGATATTGACAAATAAATTATTAATACTAATTCGTATTTAAATAAATTAAATTCATTCAAGAAATATATATAACACAAAATCGTTAAGAAAATTAACAAAACACCTGTTATTAGAATAATTACTATATTAAATTTAAATTCCTTGTATAACTTTGGTTCTTTAAAAAAATTATTTAAAAACCTATTCTCTTTCATCGATAAGGTAATCGTTATACTTGTGATAAAAAAACCAAATATAATTGATATGGTATTGAGTACTATTCCCATAAATTCATGCTTGGCTAATAATACGCTCAAACTCTCACAATAAATAGCCAATATTATCGCAACAAGTATTAACAAAAAACTAATATTAGTGAGGGTTAAGTAGTTGCTTGCTTTAGTTATTTTTTTAATAGTACTCAACACCTTTCTCTATAATTTTAAAGCATAAATATCTCGGAAAGAGTTTTCCATTCTTTCTTGAACAGAGAATCTATTCAACTCTTGTCTAGATGTTAAATTAAATGACTCATACGCTACTAATTTTTGTTCAAAATAATCAACTGGTGTTACGTTGTCGCCCTCATCTATTATAATTTTTCCTTGAATTTTTTCGTATTCATCCTTATTATCAACTACATTTTTAAGTATAGATCTGTCAAGTGTAGCATCTTTAGCTCTTTGAGCACTTATTTTAACTTCGATATAATCTAAGTCTTCTGGAGCAGCGTCTCTAAACAATGCTTGCAACATATTTTCAGCTTTTGCACCATGCGTTTTAATAATCAAACTTCTAGTTGAATGAGCAGATACTAAACTATCTTTGGCGTTATCATCTCTAACCACTGCAAGATTAATCTCTGACCTTACCTTATATATTTCGAAATATATTTTGCTTAATAATGCTTCTATTGAAGATTCGTTTAATGAGTTGATATTTCTTTGAACCATAAATGCCTCTTGTGTCGGCGAGTACAAAACAGATATTTCATGACTAATATATTCGTCCTCATCTATATTAAGATCAATTGATTCTCCATACATTTTACTGACTTTAGGTATTGTGTGTTGAAATCTATCGAAAGTTAAAAAATAATAATCTTTTACTTTCGTAATATCTGCTAACCTAATTGGTCCGCTTTCTAGAACATTTGTGTACAAGTATTCCCGTGCATCATCATCTGTTTTCAAATTATTGTATCCAGCATCGTAATTCTTTATTATTTTATCAAAGAATTCTTTCAGATTTTCTCTTTTATTATTAAGATGTGAATAATAAAAGTAAAATCTTACGTTCTTTCTTGCCATTCTCCCCATTACCTCTTTCATTGTGTAGTTATACATATTTTAACTGTAAGCGGTTCAAAAAGCAATGAGATTGGACAAAAATAGCTGCTAGCGGGGAGGCTAACAGCTTAACTACACATTTACATTATATCACAACGATTTAGATAAGAACATATATTCGGTTTCATATCACAAAAAAAGGAGCATTTCAGCTGCCTTTTTGTTAATATACTTCAGTAATCTGCACTTGATCTAAATGTATCCACCCTTTATTTATATGCGAGTAAATTCTTGCCCAACCACTCTTATGTGTTGAGAAAATATACACGACACTACCGTCAGGAATGTCATTGCCAAAACGGTTTCTAAACGTTTCATTGCTCCAACGTCTATAAGCAGCTCCCTTACCGTTAGTCGAACGCACTACACCTTTAGCGTACGCTCTAGCACGTGCTTTACGTCCTTTACGTTTGTTAAATGTTTTAGGAGTTTCTTTTTTAGTTGCACTCGCCTTTTTAGGTTTAGCAACTTTCTTGCCGTTTAACTCGTCTAAATAGCGTTGTACCTTACGTCTAAATTCTTGATAGCTATTCGTTGCGTGCATTTTATGTGGACAGTCTTTACGTGACCAGTCATAGTGACGTTTAAGTCTGTCAATACCCCAACCGTATTGTTTAAGCACGTGAGCAATATAAAGTGCAGCATTATCTTCAGCTTTTTTATAGCGTTCAGATTTAGCGCCGCTATAGCCGTTATCCATACTGTAACAGATTTCAATGTGGATAGAGGTACGGTTACCTGAATTAAGTCCTATTCCATCTCCAGCTGCAAAGGCATTTCTATTAAATGGAATAGCTTGTACTGCTTCTTTTTCATCAATAGCAACGTGATATGATACATAATTGTAGTTGTTATTCATATAAGCTACTTCATTACGTGCATTCGCTACGTTACCAGTATTGTGTACTGTGATAGATGTAGGTCGCATTGCGTAAGGGCTTTTATACGGGTACATACTAGACGGAGTCCTCATATCCACTATTTTATAAGCCATATTATTTATCCTCCTTGAAACCTTTAAATTCGTTATCGTCTGCTTTCTCTACTTCTTTAGGTGGTTTAATATCTTCGCCAATTCCACCTCCGTTGATTTCGAGTGTTTTTTCAAAATCTACTTTTTCAGTCATATGAATCACTCCTTTTAATTTTTCGCATAAAAAATAGCTTGAAGCGGTATGCTCCAAGCTACTTCTTATCTAATTGTTCTTTATACTCTTGCGCTTTTTGTGCATTCTTAGTGATGTTATTGTTTTTCCACCACGCCCAAATACTAACTGCTACAAGTGCTAGTCCGTTCACAAATTCATATATTTGTTCTTCGTCGTATGGTAACGGTGTCCAGCCTTTACCGATTAAAATTTGATTAATAATTAATATTAGCATTACAACTAATCGTACAATTGCCATTCTCATTCTATATTCCCCCTTTCTTCAACTCTTCTTTTACTTCTTTCAACATGTCAAATAACATATCCTGCTTATCGTTAATGGCTTTCAAAGTCTTTAAATCTTCTCTCACAATAAACTGTTCCTGCTCTATCTTCTCGATTGATTTTGTGTTTTGTTCCTGTTGACTTTCGATTTTAGTAAGTCTATTTTCTGCACGCTCTTTATCTTTCGTCTGTTTGTAATACAGACCAAACACACCGATTAATATCGGTACTACCACTATCACAAACCAGTAAAGCACGTCTTTTTGCGTTTCTAACTCGTGCACACTAAACTCACTTCCTTTCGTTTGATAATCGTGCGAAGAACTCTTTAACCCCTTGATAATAAAAGGTTTATTCGTGAGCTAATCGTGCGAAATTAAAAAGAGCCTACTCTTCAGTAGACTCTTGCTTAGTTAATTTTTCTAGTTCTTCTTTGTAATGGTCACGCTCTTGTGCGACCTTATTAAGTTCGATTTGTAACTGCAACTTCTCGTCGCATAACTGACGATAGTTAGCGATTAATACTTTTTCTTCGATTGATAGTTCACGTTTCATTAAACACTCATCTCCTCTAGTTTTTCTAATCTAGGTAGCATCTCTTGTATCGACTTTGCTATCACGTTTACATAGCTATATATATCAATACTACTTCCATTTGCTAGAACTTCTCTAGGCGCTTCATCGACTATTAATCCGATTTGCCACTGGTCAAATACAGTTTCTTCTCCACCAGTCAGACGTTTATATTCACGAATTGATAAGTCTTTGATAATAGCTGAAGCATTTCCATCATAGTCTTTAATATCTCTTTTTAATTCTCTTTCAGAAGATTGACTGAACGTAGATGCACTAATACCATAGTAGTTGTTGTTTGAATCTGCCACATGCACGTGCGCACCTTTAGGGTTAAGATATATACGACCACCGCTAGTTTCAAGAGCAAGGCGACCATCTGAGTATAATGTCATCCCCGAGTAGTCACCATCCGAGTATCTTCTACTGTGTAGTTCTAACGCTCCAGATACCCCCTCTTTGATGTATTCTCCAGACCCATCCCAATGAGTCGATATACCCATGTCAGAAAAGTACGCAGACCACTTTTTATCATCGTTTCTGACTCTAAACTGACCATCATAAATCATTGCTCTGATGTGGTCATTAGATGTTGTTCCAAACCATTTCCTAGTTTGAATACCACGTGAAATAAGTTCACTGCCTTTTAAAGAAATGTAATGATCATTGTCTGCATCTGTATAAATTGTTCCACCTGTTATGGTACTACCAAATATTTCAGTACCGTAAATCTTACCACCGCGAATTTCAGTACCTTCTATATTGCTACCGTATATTTCAACACCATCTACAGTAATTGCTCGTAATGTCCCAGTAGTAATCGTATCAGCCGCTATTCCCTCTGCTGTCATTGCTAATCTTGCAGTTCTACCACCATCTTCACTAAGATAAAGACCTGCACTATTCACACCTAAAATATGATTTGGGTTAGTTTTAGAGATTGCTTGCATTCCAAAGTCGCCATATCTAAGTTCGTTTTCACTTGCATGAATTTTAGTAATCATGCCACGAGCAACTTCATCTAAACTCCATAAAGGTAACTTCATTTCGCCTTTTAGTAATGAATTAAAATCTTTCGCAACTGATTGTAAGTTCGATTTATAACGACTTCTAATACTCTCACTACCGAATGTGACTTCACAATTCACTAGCTTATCGTTCACATCAAACGTTTGTTTCAGCGATTGTATTCTGATTTCTTGTTCGAGGTTAATTCGTTCGTCAATTAGGAATACTCTATCTCCGATTAAAGGTACTGCTTCTTTATAAATACTTCTAACGTCATGTAAGTTACCCTCGATAGATATTTCTAACGATTTCTCAACGGCTTCAGTCATCATCTTATTCATTGTTTCTTTATCAGTCACACGTCCGTCAACGATTGGTTTACCCTCGTACACACCGATTACTTCAGCTAATGGAGATGTGTATTCACGTCTTAATTTAGCGTTTGTGAAGTAATCATCATTATCCGCAGCATCTGATTCACTATTTTCACTTGATTCATTCTCGAAATTTCCAAAACCTTTAATGTGCGTAACAAAACCACTCGCATCAATACTTTTTGATACGTTACTCGCATTGAGTTTGTACTTATACATGAAGTTCGTATCATTACCGATTAATTTCTTTAGATAGACCGTCTTACCAACGATATAAAATTCTAAACTAAAGCGATCTATTAATCGTTTAAACATCTCTAATCGAGTTTCGCCTTTACCAAAACCCTCAATCTTTATAGCATTCACAATATCTACTAATACATACTGATAACCACTATCCTGAAATACAACGTCAAAAGCGTTCTTACCAGTATAGTGACCGTCTTTATCTTCGTGGATAATCTGTTTATCCATATCAAAATAAAAAAGAGGTGTAGCTCTTATATCTAAATAAAAGCTATCCCCTTTAGTGATTTGTTTGATATAAATAATCTTGTAATCAACCGTTTTATAATTAATTTCCCACAGTTTATCAATTAACTTTAAATCTAATTTATTATTTCTTTGTTGCGGTACTTTCAATTCTATATCGTGGTTACCGTTCAATTCTTCGTTGACTGTTTTGACTGCAAGGAGTGGATATTCGTTATTTTTGTGGTCACGTATTGTGAGCAATATTTATCACTCCTTTTTAACTCCATATTTTAAAGTATCTTAAATTAAATGCCATAAAATTAGCGTGACTTCTCTGATCCCAACCATTGTCTGGAGGAAAGATTAAGATAAACTCCTCCCCTTGTGAATCTCTTTCAGATTTTGTTGAAAATCTCCCTCTTAATTTAGTTGCCATTTTTTCGGTAGTTCCATAAAAAACCTCGATTGGAAAAGTGTAACTACCACTTAGAGCATTTGAAAAAGGTGGTGCTAGCAATTTGTCGTTTGAATCAGGAAGAATAATTTTAATAGGATTATTCAGATGTTCTTGTGCTACGCTAAATCGGTAAAGGACTGCTAATTCAGATGTTAAACCAATTCTTTTAAAGAAAGCAGTTGATGCGTGAGTTTTTGATGATATTTCTTGGCTTAAGCTAGTTAAATCGATTAATCTAGCGTTATAGCCCTCATCATATATTTGATGTGTTAATGTAGTTCCTGATGAACCTTTATATAAAGCGCCGGCGGTAGGTTGATATTTCATTCCATTTTGAATACGTGAATTCCCTTGAAAATTTAAAGGATTGGTTTCAAAAGTTATTTTTGCATCAACATCATCTTTAATCATCAGATTATTATACATATTTCTAAATCCATGATTTACTAAATCCCACTCAACATCTTCGGAAGCGTAGTTGTTTACAACGTTGTATTGCCCATACGCTATAATCGCCGTTGCCTTTCCGTTCGCTTTATCATTAATGATGGTAGGTTTTGTTCCCATTGCGTAACTACTATTAATAGTTTCAGTATAAGCATTGTTGAACATATTACCGTCGCCGTTTTCAATATATATGGCTAACCACATTCTAGATAAACGGATTCCATCAAACACATTTCTATTATTGTTAAATTTATTTATTTTCAACCCTTTTGCTAAATGAATACCAATTTGTGAGTGTATAGCGTGGACGTTTCGGAATTTATTATAATGCACTCCACTTCCATGTTGGAGTACAATCGACGTGCCGTTATATTCGAACCATATATTTGTTAAAATGTTAAAACAAACACTGCTGTTTTCTTCCTTAGTAGGGTCTTGCCCGAGATAAATGCCGACTTCTCCGCCCTCGAAAGACAAATTTTCTATAATATTGTTACTTCCATGTATCGCTAATAATGCTTGATTTGATAAATTTTGAGAATAGTTTGCTGGCAAGCGATTATTATTACCTAATATAACGGTGTCTTTACCATTACCAAATATTCTTATACCGTAAGAATAATTGTAAGTTCTTGAATGTTTTGTTCTTAAAGTTTTTGAAATGTAATACCTACCTGAAGGTAAATATACAGATTTATCATTCTCGTAAGCGTTGTCTATAGCTTTTTGTATCGCCTCATAATCATCTGTTTTACCATCGCCTTTAGCCCCAAAGGTTTTAACGTTAATAACAGATTCCGAGTTATCGAGTCTTTCGTCAGCTATATTCAAACGACTATTTAACGTATCATAAGAACCCCTTGCTTGTATGACTTCTGCATCAGATTGACCTTTACTTAAAACTAAATTGTCTATTTGCGACTGCACATCAATGTTTTTTTGATTTGTTTTTTTCGCTTCATTGAGTACATTTTTATACTCATTGTACATTGTGTTTGACTGGCGACCAATCCCTTCAAGTATATCCCAGTTGTCGTTAATGTTAATTCTTTCATCTCTATTCCAGATAGATCCTGTTCTATTTAATTTCAACGAAAACCACATCCTTGTTACTTATAATAAAATCTAAAATCTATTGTTATATCGGTGAACTGTCCGATGACTTCAAACTCGTTCTTACCACTCTCTAATCTGATATATCGTCTATTCGTATCTCGAAACACGTTAGTGCTTTTTAATTGAGCGTTTATACCGTCAATTACTAAATCCCCGCCAAACTCTGCATTAACCTTAAAAACATCGCCAGTCGTCTTATTCCGTATTTCTAGCACACCATTCGTACCAGTCGCTGTAATCTTCAAGTACATCGTTTCAGGCTCTACTGTCACGTTACCTGCGTTCCATATAGTGAAGTTGCGTTCAGTAAACTTATATTTCGTGTTATCCGAGTTGATACCGTCAACCAGTCCGTATTTTTCGACAAGCGCATCGTAGTCTGTGTCGTTCAGTTCTTTTGTGGTGTAGATTGATTCAGCAAATGGTAGATCAGATGTCAGATACTCTATTGTTCCAAATCCTACTTTCATGACTTGATCTAAGTCAATCGTGTTATTTACTGCAACATGATATTGTTTTCCATTAACATATGATTCAACTTTCTTCTGCTTACAGTAACTATCATCTTCATACTCACCGGTAGTTCTTACGTCTCTGATGTAGTATGGTCTTGTGTCTACAAGTAACTCGAATAATAAATCTCGTAAATGAGAGTAGTCATGGTCATCTCTTGCCTTAATATAAAAATCTACGGTGATAGGTCTGTCACCGTAGTATGATCCGTAATCTAGGCTTCCAGGGAAACCATCTATTTCTTGTCTGTTAGTTATGAGTGGTATAGAAGATACTCGGATATCCTGCACACGGATATCAAAATCAGACAGTAGATAGCTTTTATTATCTTTAATAATTTCTAAATCCAATTTAAGTACCTCCTAAAATTGTAATGTTGCTTCAATAGCATTTTGTTCATCAATATATCCACGAATCCAGTCTGCATCTGGTACTACTTTTACTTTTAGTTCATGTTGAACTGATTGAGCTCCAAAATCGCCACGTGATTCTGTATTCTGCATCATGTTTCTCGCACTCTCTTTCGCATACTTCATCGATACATCATGTGGAATAACTTGTGAACCCGATGGAAGAATTACGATTTCGCCACGTCCACCTTCGTTCATTCGAGCTGCGCCACCCTTCCAGTTATCTGTTCCACGATACAGATAAGGAATAGATCCTATTGATACTCCTGGAATCTTGTTAATAATACCAATAGCACTGTTAATTCCTCCTATAACAGAGTTAACCAGACTTGTTACTCGTGAAACAAGGCTTTGTACAGCTGAATAAACACCATCAAATACGCCAGCAGTAAAGGCTGTGAGACCACTCCATGCTCCTTGTATTGCAGCCATTACAGTTTGAATTTTAGATGCAACGTTATCGAATACACCCGAAATAATCTGATACACTGTATTGAATATAGATGAAACGTGACCGGTAATAGTACTGATGACCGAAATAGCTGTTGATATAGTGTTAGCAATGAATGCTCCAATACTAGAAAATATATTACTTACAATTGAAAACACTGTATTAAATACTGACGTAACTGCACCGACTACCGTTTTTATAATAGAAATTATGCTTGAGATAACCGTCAATACGAATCCTACAATTGGAGTAATTACTAACATTAAAGATGATATTAGTAATCCTATTATCGATATCACAACATTAGCGAAAGCCATGATTCCACTAATTAAAGTGGCTAAGAATGACAACACCACTCCGATGATTGGTATTATCCCTTGTATTGCATCGATAATTATTTGAATCGCCATTACAAGTAATGGAAATATAGAAGAAACAATGTTCATAATAATTTCTACAATTGTAACTATCACTGGTACCAGCGCTCCAATTAATATCGAAACAATTGGCGCAATAGCACCGATAATCATAAATATAGTTTCAACCAAGCTAAGAACAATCGGTATCAACTGTACAAACATACTCATTAATACAGGTAACACTGCCTGAGCAATGCTCATAATTGCTGAACCCAGTTGAGTGAAAATAGGTATCACACTTGCAACTATAGACATAATAATCGGCATAATATTACCAATAAAACTAGTAAATGCCATTGACAATGTGTCTAAATGAGGTTTCACTGATTCCACGATACTTCTACCTAGTTGTACAAAACATTGTCCTATTTGCTGTAAAAGAGGCAATAAGACCGCCCCTACAGATGAAAAGACATTCTGAAAAGTGTCTATTAACCCCATTACACCATTTCTGAATGTCTCAGAGTGTTTCCATGCCAACATAAAACCACTTGCTAACAGAGCAACTACTCCAACAGCTATTCCTATCGGCCCCGTTAAAGCTGTAAATACTGGTGTAAGAAACTTCGCATAACTTAATAATGTTCCAATTAGTTTTAATGCTGGACCTATCCCTACTGCTACTGCTGATCCAATAATTGCTGCTTTAGTTATAAATTCTTGAATTGGTGGAGATAACTCATCAAACTTCGCTTTAGTTTGTGATACAAAATCAAGCACCTTTTGAAATCCATCAGCAAAATCATTACCCAACTCGGTTGCCATTGGTGCTAACTTATCAATCTTCTGTATTAAACCTTCTGATTCCATGATGATTTTACCGTTGGTATCTCTTAATGCTTTACCGTTCTCATCTAACTTTGCCACACCACCTATGAGTGGTTTCATTTTAGAGAAAAAACCTTCCACTCCATCTCCGCCATCAAGAAACGCTGCACCTAATCTTGAGACTGCTGCCCAAGTGTTCGCTATCGATGCAGTGAAAGACTCCATACCCATAATTTGAGCAGCGCCACCGATGTTCTTCTCAATAGAATTGAGTAACATTTCAGATGAAATCTCACCATCTGATGCCATTTTAAAGATTGCATCGGCAGTCACACCCGCTTCTTCAGCTAGCCACTGATAAACTGGTAAGCCTCTATCTGATAACTGTTGTAATTCATTGTTATAGGCTTTGTTGGATGTCGATACTTTGTTCATGATAGAACCAATTTCGGCCATACCATCACCGGCTATTGCAGCGGTATCTGCTGTGATAGATAAATATCTAGTAAGTTCTTTACCTGGTTTAATACCTGCAGCAATCGCACCAGATGCAGTTGTTACTGCATCACCCATTCCAAAAGCAGTACCACGAACAGAATCAAGCGCATTATCCATGATTCCGGCTTTTCCAGAAATCTCTTCAGCGTTATACCCAAGTGCTTTAAGCTTTGCTGAAGCGGTATCTATGTCAACCAATCTTTTAAAACCACCCGCAATCGCAATCCCAGATAAAGCAGTTGCAGCACCTAAAGCAGGTTTAGTGATCCAGTTAGTGAGTCCATCGCCCATACTTTTGATGTTCTCACCGGCTTGAGATACCTTCTTCATGCTTGACTCGAACTTAGTTTGCATATTTGCAATCGCACTTTCGGCACGTTTCATACCTGCTTCAAAGTCAACAGAGTTCGCTTTTAACTTCGCTATGAGTGTATAGTTCGACATTATTTACTCCTTTCTGGTCGTTTCAGACCGTTTTTGTTGTAGAGTAAATCAACCCAAGACTTGCCATCTCGTTCTTCAACTTCATTAATGACTTCTAAGGCATTCTCAGTAAATTCAACGTCTACTTTTTCTTGTTTCTTCTCGAATAACTCAATGAACTTCTTATTCTTCTTCCTATTTGCATTAACTGTTGCATTTAAAACTGCATTTCTAATATGTGTTGCATCGCTAATCGTCTTATTTTCATACGCTTTATAGATGAACTTCTTCTCTGTTTCAGTTAAAGCATCATAATCTGCTTTAGAGTAGTTAAAATTAACCACAAAAAAAGCGAGACCCTGTTCATAAGTGAAAGGTCTCGCAAGTTTGTCCTTCTCAGGATCTGACTCGCCTTGAGAAAAGTATTCAAATTTAACTAACTCTACTGGAATAAAAAACCTAAGTCTCGTTCAATACATGTCATTACAAATGCATTCACTTCCGCCCAACCGTGCTCGCTGAGTGCTTCATTTAGCACATCTGTTGCTTTCTTACCTTTAACAGGCTTGTCTTCATCGATATCATGCAATGCAACTGCGAATGAAGTTTCTAAAAATCCGAATGACGACATACCACCGTTTTTGCGTAGTTCAGCCATAAAAGAAATTCCGAGAACGTGCTCAATCTGTTTTACTTTTCCAGTATTAAGTTTTAAATCATAATTCATTTCATTTACTAATAACATATATATTCTCCTTTATTTAAGCTTCAGCAGGTTCGCCAGGCATTTGATTAGCGTTCTGACCTTCTAAATCAACAAGTGCTCCGTTACCATCTAAACTAATAGAGTAAGTCATTGCATCGTCATATGGCGCTTCTAGTGAGTAATCTGAAACGATTGCTAGACCACCAAATAATGCTTTTTTCTCACGTTGGTTAATTACTTTGATGCATACGAAGTTACCTTCATCAAATGCTTTTCCTAACTCTTTATGAGACTCATCTGTAGCAACATATAAACCATCATTATCAATGCTCCACTCTTTCATTCCTGGTAGCTTTGCTTTCCATCCACCAGTATTTTTATCAGAGACTTCTAAAGAGTCTGCTGAACGGTTGATTGTTAATCCTTGTTGACCGGCAATCGCTAAAAGATTAGCGCCAGTGTTGTCGAAAATCGCAAGTAAGATGTCTTTACCTGCCACTGCTTTAGTTGCAGTATTTGAAAAATCACAATATAAGTTATTTTCAAAAGCCATTCTATATCATTCCTTTATTTAAATTTTAGATTTGAAACCATAAGATACTGATAAAGCTAAACCAATGACCGCATGTCGCTCACCAGTCTTTGGATTTTGATAGTTCGCCATGATACTTGTATCTGTTTGATTAAATGCCTCAAACGTACCAGGTAAAACTAATCTGTATGTCAATGCTTCTTCTATCTGCTGAATGTTTTTACCGTGTTCAATAGACGATAGTGCAGTTTTAGAGACAAGATGGATAGAGAGATTATAAATTGTTACAAACATTGTTTTGCTATTCTGTGGAACTGAATTAGAGACTTCTACAAAGCAAAATGGAGCTTGTTGGTCTCTTTCTACACCATCAACAAACTTGATGTTTGTATGCGCGTCTATGACTTCTTTAATCAACTTCTGTATTTCAACTATTGATAGTTTTCTCATGTTAATCTCCTTTTCTCATCTCTTCTGCTAGGTCATGTCTATAGAGTTCATTCTGAATGCGTAAGTTATTTTTTAGGAAGAATTGTCCAGGAACGAAACCACCAGTTGGCATACCAAAGAAAAACTCTCTATGACCAAACTCAACGTGTGGTGCATAGTCTTTCGTATATCCGAAACCAGACACATTAAAATCAACACTAGCTGATTGTCTTAATTCAGATGTATCAACAGGAGTACCACCAACTGCAGGATTACTGCTTGTGATTGCTCTGTCTCTCATCTCAAGTAGGTTTTTCTGTGTGATTTTCTCCCAATTCGTATTTCCTTTTGCTTGCAATGCTTTAATCAGTACATCCGCACCGGCTAATTCATATCTAGTAGACATGATTTAACTTCCTAATGTGGCATAATCTCCAACGAATGAAGTCTTGTGCTACAGTCACTATTTGATACATTTCACCGTCAATGTGAATTTCTTCTGAAGCGGATAGTACTTCAATGCTTGCTTGAGTCAATAACTTACGATTATTTTCTGTATATGATCTACCTAGCATATCTACATCGTCTCTCGTCCACTGAGTGAGTGCGCCTTTGTCTATTGCTACTTCGTGTCGCTCATAGATAGGATTTCCAAGTTCATCTTCCGTAGTCGCTTGCTTGCCATATAGAGTCATTGGATAGAACTTCATAAGAATCTCAACTTTGCATGTCCAGACACTTCAAGTTCTTCTTCATGCACTTTACGTTTAAAAGCTTCCAGTTCTTCATCATACTCATCAAGCAAGTTAGCAATGAACTTAACAGAAAAGACGTCAACTCGTTCAGAGTCAACGCCTTCTTGATTTAACTGCATTCTGTTATACATTGCACATACAACTTCAACCACAATTGATTCTAATTCACTTGGAAACACATCTTCATAGTATCCAACACGCAGTTTGATACGGTCTTTTGCAGTTCTGATAAGTTCTTCTGCAATATCATTATCAATATCTGGTTTTCTGATTAATACTCTGTTAAGCATTTATACCACCTACTTATTTTATTTTTTGGCAGTAGATTCTTTGATTTCGTCACCAATTACTGGTTTACCTTGCTTGTTCTTGTCAGTTTGTAATTGTGTGATACGTGCTTTCGTTGGCTTGTAGCCTTTTCGTGGATACTTACCACCTTTACGGTAGACCGTTCTTTCTTTGTCCTCTGGATCAGTAAAATCTCTTAATACTGGATACATTTATTTAACCTCCTTTATTAAGCTTCTGGTGCAATTGTTCCTACAATGACACCATCTAGACGTTCAGCAAATAAAACTACACCGTAAGCCGTAATCGTTTCTGCTGTTAAGCGTTGTTTATTGATGTCGTGAGTAACCCCTATAAGACCCGTTGAGTCTTTTGAGAAGTCAAACGCTTGACCAATCGCTCCCTGCGTCATATCAGCATACGCTACAACTAAGTTGTTAGCTGCAGTTGTGTACACCATACCTTGTGGAATATCTGCTGACATAAACACAACACGGTTGTTTAAGAACCCTTCAAGATATGTCATACCGAACGCAGTTTGAACTGTTACGTTAGCTTGAGCTAAGTACTCTCCTGCATCAAATGGGTTAATGAATGAAACGATTTCTACATCATCTTCATCGAATGCAGCTGTTACTGCCGCCCAGTTTTTAGCCATAACTTGCTGTAAACCAGCGCCTTCAGCTTTTCCTGTACCAGTAGCAAGTTGCTTTAGTAATTTTGTTCTAATTCCTTTTTGTACTTCGTTTAAGAATTTTGCATCACTTAAGTTAACAGCTGATTCAAAACCGTACTTTTGCACATCTTCCATTGCAACTGCTTTACGTTTTTTATCCCAAGTTAATTCATGTGACGGGCCTTCTTCCAATTTGACCTCAGATAAAGGAATTAACGCTCCAGGCGCTACTTCTTCCCCTGAAAGTGTTACTGATGAAGTATATGTTTTAATTAATGTCCCTGCAGATAATGGCAGTGTACGTTGAATCCCAAGTAATTCTTGTAAAGTCTTCATACGTTGACCGAATTGTTCTACGAAATCAATTGATAGTGCTTTTCCTAAATTAGTTGATAAATTTTGTTCTGGCATTTAAAATTCCTTCTTTCTTATTTAAATAAATGTGAATTTTCTTGAATAAGTTTAATTCGTTCTGATGGATCTTTAACTTTCATAATGTCGTCACGTGTTAAAGGTTGTGACGACTTTTGTCTAACTGGTGCATTACCTTTCAATTTATCTTGAACTAATGCATTTGAAGTATCCTCTACAAGCTTAGCAAACGCCTTGACACGCTCTGATGTTTCCTCAGCGTCTTTTCCTACCACAAAGTTTAAAATGTCGTCTGTCGCTTGAATTTGATGTTCTGACAACATTACAGTTGCCTCTTTACCAAGTGTCCATCTGTTTTGCTCGGCTTTTAATCGTTCATTCTCTTCTTGCAACTTTTCAAACTCGTACTTTTTCTTTTCCGCTTCATTCATCTTTGCGAGTTTCTCAGCTTCTGCAATTTCCTTTTCTCGTTTTTTCGTCTCACGATCCATACGAGATTTAATCGCTTGTTCTAATTCATCTTGAGTGTAAAGTTTTTCATTATCATTGCGTTTAGACTCTTCATTTTGTTCAGTAGTCTCTGTTTTTTCATTCTCTACATCAGATTTTTTATCTTCTACTTCTGCAAAGAATTGTAAATCTAAAGGTAATTTCATAGTTATTTTCTCCTTTTTAAAGTCTTGTTTGACTGTATTCCTTGCGCAGTTTAAAGCCATAAGCATGTTTTGGGCATAAAAATAGCACCTAATCAAATTTAATTTTGATTGAGTGCTTATCTTTTATCTTGTATGGACCTTTTCCGCCTGAATCTCTCATTTCTTTTATAACACTTAACGCTTCTTCTAAAGTCGGTCTATTATCTCTTCCCTTTATATATGAATAGATATACTTTTGAACAACTCTCAGCTCTTCTTGGTGAGGTATTCCTAATTCATCCAAATAATCAAACATAATATCCTGATCCTTGAAAAATACATAAGCATTGTCCCCGAATATATGTGGACCAATTAATCTCTTTTCATCATCATTAGCTTCATCAAAAGGTTTAATAATATATTTTTCTACGTTAGTCATTTATATACACCTCCAATTTAATTCGTTGCGGGTTCGTGTCAGAAATTACTTCTTTTACTTTGAATTTAGTATTTGGTTTTATTAAAAATTCATATTCATTATCATAAAAAGAGACATCTTCCATATAACTTCCTACTTTAGAACCTTTAGGAATGTCAATTTCAAATAACACGCTGGATTCACCCATAAAATCCTTAGTAACATCTTCGTATAAAGATGAACTCATAAACCCTTTATCTATAACTTTAACGTCTCCTATTTTTGGTTCGTATCCTTTTTCAATAGAACCTCTTATACCCCTGAATACCTTAATATCATCTTCGACTGTATACCCTGAAATAGCTCCTTTAGTTTCTTCAATTAATTTTAAGTAATTATTAATACTGTATTGAGGAATACCTTGATTTAATTTCGATTGTACACCATCTCTTAGAATCTCATTAATAAAACTAAAGTCGTTTCCAGTGTATCTTTCAATAGCACTTAAATCTCTCTCACTAAGATTATCCTTCCATTCATTATACCCTTTTTTCTCTTTCCAATAACGTTTAATGTCATCAACGTTATTGAATTTGCGGTATTTTACTGGAATATCAGTTACTTCCTGTTTCTCTTCTGAGGTATCTTTAATGTCGTCTAACGTTCGTGGTGCTCTTACACCAACAATCATTGTACGACACCATGGATGAAAAGGTGGGAAGTTAATTCCTACTTTTCTATCTTCAAACTTGAACACTTCATCATGCATATGTCTACATATTTTCGAAGTCTTATTGTCAATGATCGCATTGATTCTATATTCCGTATGTCCTGCGTCAATATAAGGCTGTGCACTTGCTTGGTTCATAACAAATGATGATTCGGTCCATATTAACCGTTTCGCGTCGCTAAAGCCTACGTCTAAGCGTTTAACAAGCAAATCAGATAATGAATTATAGTTATCTCCACGTATGAAGCCGTCACGAATAGTTGTTTGCAACTGATTTACTAACTTACCTTTATTGGCCCATATTCTATCACTAAAGTTTCGACCATCTACCCATTTATCATATATTGTATTTCTAGCTACAGCTGAGTTAATTGATAAGAACGACTTACCTAACCCTAACTCTTTAGCTGTATTCAAATACGCTTTACCAAATGTATCAATAAGGTGTTGTTCCATTTCTTTTTGCTCAATAGCGCCAAGCTTCATTAATTCTATTTGAGTACTATATTGTAAAGCTTCTAGACGATTAAGTTTATAGATAGAGTTACGAATGTCTCTTAATTCTTCATACTCTGGATAATCTTTCATAAACTCATCTGTACGTTCGATAAGCTTCTTTAACTCGTCTGGATAGTCTTTCAAGTCTTCCATTAACATCTTATATTCAACGATGTTATCTTCGCCGTATTTAAGATAATATTCACCAATCTGTTTGTTGATTTCATTTGAAGTAC
Source organism: Nosocomiicoccus sp. HMSC059G07 (assembly GCF_001815515.1). NCBI lineage: Bacteria > Bacillati > Bacillota > Bacilli > Caryophanales > Staphylococcaceae > Nosocomiicoccus > Nosocomiicoccus sp. HMSC059G07. The sequence goes on along the minus strand of NZ_KV820808.1, from coordinate 93,657 downwards.
GAATATAATGCTTTATTAAGCGGTTAGATAGTTCTTCATCAGAGATATTTTGACTCTTCACATACTCCTTAACACGTTTATTCCAATAATTGCTCATCGTCTTGCACCAGTGGTTTGTTTAATTCAGCAAAGATATTAAATGCAGAGTCAGCTTCTTGATTCTCAATACGTTCTAGTTCGTCTTGCACGTTATCCACTATAGATAGAGTATTAAGCTTAGTATAATCACTAACGATACCTGATAACATTTGGGCTGTTTGCGCTTCTTCTAGAACGTTTGCAGGAATGTTACGAGTGAATGAAAAGTCGATGTTAATATAATCATCTTTATTTGACTGTGGGAAGTTAGTAGGAATGTTAAATATCATCTTGAATCGTTTCATCATACCCGCTTGGAACTTACGTTCTTTCATTAGTGATAAGTTCTCCATCGATTGTAACTTATACTGCAACGCTATTCCTGATGACGCACCAAATGATTCATCGTTAATATTAGAAACCATGCTAATCTGAAATATTAACTTCTCTAATCGTTCGATTAAATTCTCTTGAGTTGTATCTGCATTAGGCTTGTCTAAGAAGTGAACGTTTTGACCGCCTGGATCATAACTTTTCAAGTTTATAATTCTATTATTACGAATGTTCTCTAATGTCTCGTCATCTAGCTCAACACCAAGAACAGCTAGATAAGCGTCTGCAAAATAATCTACATCATTCGCTTTTTCTGAAATAGCTTTGTCATAAGCATTAATTAATGTTTCAACGTTCTCAAATGTTGCCTGTCGCTCTGCGTTCTCAATGTATTCAATAATCGGAACATCACCAAAGTAATGTTCTTCAAACTCATCTTCAATGTATAGTTGACCTTTAGAATCTGAATAATAATAATGTCTACCGTAATCAGTATAAATGTATCCATGCTCTTTCTTGTCTTCGTCTGTCATTGGATATATACCGAATAATACATCTTGTTGAATCGTATCATCATAGATTACAAATGCTTCTTCTGGACTAAGATATGTTACACGAGTATTCGCATCTTCATCTTGATAAAGATATTCGTATGCATGGCCATAGATACTACATAGCTTAGATAACTCAGCGTTGTTATCATTCTGATTATTACGTTTAGCGATCTCTTTCATTTTATCTGAAATGCTCGCATCTTCATGAGCTGTCTTAATCGGATTCCCAATAAAATAACCGTTCAATGTGTCAACAATGTATTTTGCAAAGTTAACAACTAAACGGTTATCGGGTTTGTTATTTGGTTTTGAATCTTGTATAAGAATTTCATGCTCTCCGCGATACATATTCATTAGCTTTATATATCGTGGGAGTCTCGTATAGTATATATTTAAATATTCTCTTAACTTTTCCCCTGTTAATTCTTCATTTTTAGGATGAATAATTAATTCCATTACAATCCTCCTTTAAATATTTTTACAACGTCTTTACCACGCATATCTTCTTCAAATGCATAGCGTGTGGCGTCAATCGTGTGGTTATGTTTATCTTCCAAGCGTGGAAGCGGGTTACCATCCCTGTCAGTCTTGTAGTCAATCGTTTCAAATTCTTTCGCAATGTTTGGCGTTCTTTTAGGATCTATTACTATCTCTGTTAAATCATTGAGCCATTCTTCACCGTATTCAACAGAATCTGGACCTTTTTTAACTGGATATAAGTGCTTAATACCATGTTCTGACCGTAATTCGGCGTTTGACTTAGGTTCAGCTGATTCAGCTGCAATTCTATCGCTTTGATAGTTATTCTCATGCAACCATTTAGCGAACTGTCTATTACTTATTTTCACACCATATAATTCATCTACAGCGTATATAGTGTTTCTCTTTTTATCGTAATGCCACTTAACGAATGCTAAAGGATCAGTTGCATATCCATAGTCAACACCGTTTCTATAATTATCAAATGCAGCTATTTCTTCGTCTGTGATATTTCTAATCGTTAAGTTGTCAAATGGAACTATACCACTACCGATAGCTTCACCTAGGTATTCCCAACGATATCTAAGTTCATTTTTCTCTTTTGTTGATTTCGCTTCAGAAATGAACTCTTTTGAAATATACGGATTGTCCATATATGTAGAATGATGGACTTTTGTGTTTCTTGGGTGATGACTCACTCCATACTTTTTATTTAGCCAATGCTGTTTTCTTTTGGGTGGGTTGTATGAGTGAAAAAATTTGTAAAACAGTCCTTTAGGTAATTCTCCACGAAGTAATGAGTTAGTAATCACTGTCACTTCGTCTTCTGTTTTGAATTCGGCTTCTTCTTCTATCCATCCAATAGCAAACGGGAATTTGCTATCTTTTAGTGATTTCAACCGCTCTGGATTCTGTGCTCCACGGAATACAATCTTGTTGCCACGTGGAACATATGTGATTTCCATTGGACTTGTTTTATAACTGAACAGATGACTGACCTGTTGTTCATTGATTGCCCATTTAATTTGTTCGAACACAGATGTCGCGAGTGTATTATCTATCTTACGAATACACACAGCATTGACTGCATAGCGCATAATTAACTGTACAATGATGTGACTGATGTCTGATGACTTGCCTGAACCACGTCCACCTTTAGCAACTATATGAAGTACATCTTGGTCTCTCGTCCATCTCCACAAATCATGAAATGTTTCTGGAATTAACTCTGATAGTTTAATCAATGTCGTCATGGAAACTCACCAAACCTGTTACATTTACATCTTGTTTATCAGTCCACATTCCATAGCGTTTACCAAGTAATTCTAAAGCACGTATTGCATCTTTATTTTGTGTGGGTGTCTCTACTATCTCTGCAGTTTTTTCGATTCCTAAATAGTTACCGTTATCGTCATAAGACGCTTTTTCTACAGATACAACTTGATGATCTATCGCTTCACGTCTTGCTTGTTCCGACAAGAGAACAAGTATTTCGTCTTGCTTCATAATCAGTTCTTCTGTCTTCTGTTTCATACGTTCACTAATGGCTTGGCTAATGTCAACATGTGTCAACAGTCGTTGTCCTTGAGACCTTGCTGTTTTTTCACTATATCCAGCACGAATAGCAGCTTGTGTGGCATTCATGTCGATGATATATTCATCAACAAATGCACGTTGTCTATTATTTAATTTACTCATCATCTCATATACCACCAACTCTCACGCTATTAGCTTATTTTAATTTGATATAATTAAAAGACACAGGAACAAGGCGCTATCACTTCTTAGTAAATACTAGGAGGTGTTGCATAATGGCCAAGTCTAAAGGCAAGTGCCAGTGTAAACCTAAACGTAGAGGTCCAATGACTGTTAAAGTCAAACGTCACAAGCGTAATGGATCAAACGTAAAGGGACATAGACGCCACAAACCTAAAGCAGCATAGAAAAAAATAATTAAAAGCTATACAACATCTAGAAGGAGCCTTGCTCTCCTGTGTTTCATATTAATAAAAAAGAGCGCTAGTAAGTTACTAGCACTCTGGATTAATTCAAGGAGCCTACCAATGAATCTATAGAATAATTTTCTATAGTAACATTATATCTGTTAAGCCTGTGACATTCTATGACATTTACTGACAAACTCTTGCAATGCACTTCCATGCATTCTGTGTATTTGCCTAATGTCATAGCACATTGCAACTGATATCTCTTCATACGATTTAAGATTAATGTATCTTAGTCTTAGTATCAGTCTATGTTCCGGTTTATCTAAACTATCTATTTCATTTGATATTTGCATCTTTAGATTAATCATCTCATCTATTTTCACATTGATTACTTCTGATGCTTCAATGAACTTCATATACTTATCATCGTAGTTTAGACTCCCTGATTCCTGTACTTTGTTGCCAGTTAATCTCGGTGACTTAATAGTAATTGCATCCTTCAATTCGTTACGTTCATCGACTCTTGATTTTATTTCTTGATTAATAAATCTGATTTGATTTAAGTAATCTTTAACATCGTACATCTGCTACACTCCTATTCTCCGCTACTCCCAAATCCTTTAGTGTTGCGTTCTGTCGTTTCATCAAACTCTTGAACTAATGTTAAGTATGGTGTAGCTATTGGTACAATCAATAACTGTGCTAACTTCATGTGTTGTTTAATCGTATACGAACGATACAACGAATCATTCTTCACGTTGATACCTATATCCCCATGGTAACCACTATCGATAATACCTAGCGTAACGACTAAGTCGGTCTTAGATGATATTCCACTGCGTCCTGTGAGTAACCCAACATAACCTTCTGGTATATTAATTGCGACACCTGTTTTAATCACACGCTTTTCTTGTGATGCTAGCGTGAACTCCTCATCAGTGAATAGATCAATGCCTGCATCCGTTGAATGTGCTCGTGTTGGCTCTTTTGCTGTAGCTGTTAATAATTTATATTGTATATTCATCTTTTTCTATCTCCCTAATCTTCTTTAATACTTTTTGAACTTCATCTTCTGTTAAATATACGACTACATCATCTGTTATTTCAGTGTCGTAAACTATTTCCCAATCGAATGCGTCTTTAAATTTTATGACTGCGAGCTCCCACAAATCATCTCCCCACCCATAACTAAAAGCATTTTTTATAACAGAAGCACCATAACCATTATCAAATTTATATATTTTTTGTATGCCTCCGTTTAGACTGTTTGTTCTAATTGGTGTAATCCTTGTCACGCTATATCCACCTCATATCTAAATATTTTAAGTGTATTAAAGCTTGTACGTTTGTGATGTGCTGCATAGCTTATGAATCTCGCTGTCTCTATTTTTACATTTAAGTATTCCGCGCACTCCTCGATTGTGTCAGCAATTATTAGCAACTCGTCTCCCTTGTATATAGCGAAAAACTTCTGTTTCATACTTCAAGCTCCTTAACTGTACTAATATCTATGCCGTACTCTTTAGATCTACGCTTTAGTCCTAAAGGTATTACATATGGTACTATCGTATCTGGTTGATTGTTTAAGTATTTAATACGTCCAATCACTTCGATGATTTCACTTTTCTTCATTTTCTTTTTCAGTTCTGTATCGTCATGCTCGTATTTGTCACCTTCGTAGTTAGGACTTTTCCTCTTGTTCACTGGAGTATTTATCGCCCGTTCTAGTGACCAACCGTAGTATAGTCGATTTTTTACACGGTCTATCGATAATCCGTTTTTATGAATTAATTTAAGCATGTCGTCAGTTACTTCTTTGCCGTCTAACTTTAATTTACGATTATTCATGCGTGGCTCAAAAAGGTTTTCTCTTTTCATTCCGTAAGATATTCGCTTACTCACTATAGATCGTGTTAAGTTATTCTTTGCAAATTTGTATCTTTCTGTCGGTGTGAGTTTAATTCCTTTTATCTCAGTAGGTATGCTCATTCTAATTCCCCCTATCCTTTTAACACGATATACTCTAAACCATCTTTAAATTTTGATTTTCGATGTACTGCGATGTCTAACGTCTTTAAGTATTTCTCTCTAGCTTTTTGTGATGTAAAATGTATTTCTTCGCGTTTGTACTCTCCGAATCGAAGCGGCTTAGATATTCTTATCGTATTGTCGATTACTTCGTCATCTGTCGGTTCGTTTAAGTAATCAAATATATCTGTTTGTTTTTTAGTTTGCATATATCCTTGTCACCCACGTTTCAAAGCCTTCATTGTGTCTACTTTTAACAGTGCGTTTCTTATATTTCGGTGCATGTATTAGATCCATAGTTATCTCTTTCTTTTTATCTAATGTGAGATACTTAAATTCATATCCTGAAGGCGTTCTCGCAACTTCTTTCGCAAATTTATAGCGTTGCATTAATACGTCTTTTGTTAAATCTACTTCTGTCACTTCATCACCGTTAATAACTTCCAAAAATGTCTCCTTATGGATTCTAGTCCACACGTTGTCTCCTCTTTTCTAAACGTCGTTTACGTTGCAGTTCGTCGTATTCCACCCAACCGAAGTCATCTCCATGTTTGTAACTCCTGCTGATCCATTTAATTGTTTTATCTTGATTTAAGTACCTTGCAATCTTCAATTTCATTTTTGCATCTGTCGTGGCCATACCTTTGACATCGATGTATTCAATCTTTCCGTCCATATACTCAACTTTAAAGTCGAGTCTGTAATCCATCTTGCGAATAGTCTTACCGTTATATTTAAAACTTGGTAATAGATTAATTACAGGTTGAAGGTAAAACGACCTCACTTCGTTAATCGACTGTAAATATTTCAAGTACAGGTAGTAATCCGCTTCAGCCTTCGAATCAAATCGAATACCATCTACTTCAATTTTCCTTGCGTTATATTTGTGCTTGCTTAATCTTCTGATAGTAATCACCTCTAAAATGATATTTCTGTTTTACGTGTTATAATATCTAGTATCAGAAGCGATAATTCTCCCTCTTCCAACTGCATCATATTGTCTATATGATGTGAGTTGAATAAGTCGAGCGACTCGATATCTTGTCTAGTAACTGGTCTATCACTAAACAAGATTTGAGTCGCTATTTTTGTGTACTGCGGTTTAATCTCTAAGCGCCTCATATTATCCCCATTCTAAAATTTGAAGTTGTTCATATTCTTACGTTTATCTTGCCCATATATCTCTATCTCACGGTTATTCTCCAGCATGCGTGAGTATATCCGATGCAGATCTCTATCACCGATAAAATCATCTGTATTTAAATTAGTTGTATATATCGTCGATTTACCTTTACGTGCATTTACAAGTAGAAATAACTGCTCTATCGCCCACTTAGTCATATTGTTCGCCCCAACATCATCTAAAATAAGCAAATCTGCCGTTCTAGCGAGCGTTTGAATGTTATAGGACATTTGTAACGCTCTGCTGTCTTTCGCGCCGTTGTAGCCTTCTTTAATGCGTTCTAGATAGTCTGGTAGCGTCACGAATAATACTTTGTAATTGTTATCTGCTAAGTAGTTACGAATTGCCAGTGCGAGATGTGTCTTTCCAGTTCCAAATGTTCCTTTGTACAGGATTCCTTGACCCGCTTCAATTACCGCTTCAGCATTCATAATAAAGCTCACTGTTAACTCTTTCGCTTGCTTTTGACTATCTGTGTTTGCTTGATAGCCGTTTACTTTCTTTTCTTCGTAATCTTTTGGCATGATACTAGATGTGTGATACTTTTTAATATCTTGCATCTTTTTAACCTCTGCAGCTTCTTTAATGTGCCTACATACACATCCGGTTTCTTTCGTTGATGTCTTACCGTTTTTATAAGTAATACGAGTTTTAGTCACTGGGCGATTACATTGACCACAGATATAGTTTTCAAGTACCTCTGATTTATCTATTTGCAGATAGTCCTTTAACTTATCCATATTTAATTGCTCCATTGCACATCCTCCTAGAACGGCAATTCTTCATTCGGATCTATTACCGTCTTGATATTCTGCTTATCACGTTCTGCTTTTCGATTAACTTGCTCACGTGCTATTCTTGCTTCTAAGCTGTTTGCATATGAGTTACTCTTTGAAGCGGTGAAGCGGTTGTTCTCTGCTTCAAAGTCTGCGACTGTTTCTATTTGCTTCTGTTTAGCATTCCTTAGTATTCCATTCACGTATGATAAGTTGTGCTTACCTAAATCATGAGCGTACTGCATAACGTGAATTATGAGTTCTTTGTTATGCAGCTTTAACCACTCATTTATTTGCTCATATGTCCTTTCTGTTGGAAGACCAAATGCTAACTTGTTATATTCTTTTATGATTTCAGAATAATCAGGGTTGATATTTTCAGAAGTAACCCCGACACTCTTATTTTCATTGTTGTCATTGTTATTCATTGTTATTTCATTGTTATCATTGTTATCATTGTTGTTTGTGTTTTTCAGTGTCATTTCAGCGTCTTTTCTGTGGCCTTTCAGTGTCATTTCACTGTCTTTTCTGTGGCTTTTTTTATATTCGTCGGTTTGGTAAAAGTCATAATTTACAACGGTTAACACTGTCTTTTTACTGTCTTTTTTTACAACCAACATATTGTCTTGTTCTAAAGTTAATAAAAATGAGTTGACTTTAGTTCTAGACCATTTCCAACGTTCTGAAAGTTTTCTTAAACTTGTAATTCTTTGACCTCTTTCTACAATCACAAGTTGTCCGTCTACAAGAACTTTTCTGTCTTTATGATTGACCATTAATAGAATATCTAGCCATGCCTCTAATTTTGTGAATGGTCTATCCTCGTTCCATAACCAATGTTCTTTTATTTGTCTGTGTAATGTGATCCAACCTGTCACTGGTTATCTCCTCCTTAACTAATGTTTTGTTAGAAAGGCAGGTCTTCATCAGTGATATTACTTTTAGGATTACCAAACGGATTCTGCCCTACGTTAACGTTAGATTGTTGATTATAGTTATTGTTAGATTGTTGATTGTTGTCGCTTTTTGTTTCTAGAAACGCAAGGTTTTCAACAACAACCTCTGTAACATATACACGTTGCCCCTCTTTATTTTCATAATTACGTGTCTGCAACCTTCCAGTAACGCCTACCATTGAACCTTTAGATAGATATTGTTTTGCGATTTCTGCAGTCTTTCTAAATAACACACAGTTGATGAAGTCTGCTTGTCTCTCACCATTTTGGTCTGTAAAACTTCTGTTTACAGCTAGTGTAAAGTTGCCGACCGCAACATTATTCTGGCTTACTCTTAGTTCAGGATCCTTTGTTAATCTTCCAGTTAAATTTACAGAATTAATCATTTTGTTTACTCCATTCTTTTAATGTTCTAACAGCATTATTTACTTGCTGTACGTTTAATTGATTTATATTTTGAATGCCTAACGTATCTAATACAGTTTCTTCTGTTGCTTGTTCAAACTTCTGCGTAAATGCTTCTATCTCATCTTTTAACGTCTTTAGTTGTTGTTCGTTTGCTAGTTGTGGTGTTTGTCTTGTTGGTGCACTCGTTGCGTTTCCGTCATCATCTTCGTCACTTGTGATTCCAAAGATTGACGATAACGTGTATCTTCTTAAATAAGTAATAAGAGCACCACTTCCTTGTGCGTTATTCTTCTCAGCTTTCATAAATAACGGTTCAAACTCGATAAATTCACCGCTTTGATGAGTAACTAATGTTGAGATTCCAATACGTCCGTGTTCGTCGTTGCAGGGCGACTGGAAAAACGATAAACCATGTTTAGGTGCTTCGTCTGTAATCACTTCTACTACGTTCTCGAGTGGTACATATTTCGATTTAAAGAAAGGATTCGTCTTATCTTTTTTCGGTTGAGTGACTTCCCCTTGAAACTTCGCCATTGCCTCACTGATATGTTTAATCGATTCTGATTTATCTTTTATCATCTAATTCTCACGCCTTCCGTCTGTTTGAGTTCTACTCCTTCTATTGAGTTCTCTTTCATATACTTAATAAGATCTCTTCTTTGTAATTTGCGTTCAGTCTTGAAGAATTCTTCAGGTATATGTTCTTCAGATGTAACTTCAATTGTTGGTGGATTCTTTTGCACCCAGAAACTGTTTAAATCTGTTTTAAACTTCGTCTTTCCAGTGTATTTCATCGCTTCGTATAGACTGTCTTTCATCAACTTAATTGCTTTGTCATCACGATTGATAAGCTCTTGTATTCTTTTGATTTCTTTTCTTCTTATTTCGTTAATGCCTTCTTTTTCTCGTATAACGTGAGAATAGCTGTCAGCCTTGACTTCAATGGCCTCATCGATACTTTCTAACGTGTCACGAATTACCGCTTCGTCTACACCCTCATCAATCATTTCTAAAACTCTTACATAATCGTCTGTTAAGTTGTATAATGTACTCATATATATTTATCCTTTCTTGATTCAGCGGTGCGCTATCACTGTCTGAATCTTTTTGTTTTTTAATAATCGAAATTGAGTTTTATTCATCCTTATCTACATCAGTTACTTTTGACATATAATACTTTTCTGCAGTAAACTCTTTTATTTCACTTGGAATAATAGTAATTTCTCCGATTTTAAATTCTTCTGTCATATCCGACCTACCGACAAATCTCATCAATTCGTGAGTTTCCATGTAAAAGTTATATACCTTCGAATGAGTTTTTACGGTTAATTTATAAATCATTGTTCTTCGCTCCTGTTCTATTTCGCTTATTCTCTTCGTTTAAATGTTTCAGGTATCTCATATGTGCTAACTCTTCTACATCTGCTTTTTCTTGAGATCGTCTATTCATTTCTTCAACAGTCAAATTCTCTTTTGATTTAGTTCTCGGGAATAAATGTTGTGTTAGTCCTCTTTCGTTCATTCGTGGCACATCTCCTTGTTTAATTCATTTATTTCTACATATTGTTGACAGTCCGTAATTGGTTTATCAAAATATTCGTAAGCTGCAAGTACGAACAAGATTGCAAAGATTAGAAGAAAGCTTATAGCTTTTGTATATACTTTCATGTGGATCACTCTCCTTAGTGATATACTCACCTTTAGAAAGGTGGTGAATCTGATGGGTTATTACAAATATGCAACTATTTGTTTAAACGGACATGTCGCATCGAGTATTAATGCGGGCTATCGAAAATTTTGTAAAGATTGTGGTGAAAAAACTATTTCTGTTTGTGAACACTGTAATAAAGATATTCAAGGTGATTATTATGTTCCTGGAGTTGTTAGTATTGGCTTTGAATATAAAACTCCATCGTTTTGTCATGAATGTGGTAATCCATATCCGTGGACTGAAAGAGTTTTAGAAAATGCACTGGAAATATTATCTTTAGATGAGAGTTTGTCAGAAGATCATAAAAATATAATTCAATCTACATTTCCAGATTTATTAATCGATACTCCAGATACACCCGTGGCTGTCGCAAAATATAAGAAATACATGCCTAAAGCAGCTGAATATGTTCAACTTGGTGTTAAATCGATTCTCATCAATTTAGTCAGTGATACAGTGAGACAATCTATTTGGTGAGGGAATTTCCACATTGAATACAAAACTTGTTTTTAGATTGATTTACCTGGTCACATTTTCGGCAGTGAATGTGACCTATAATTTTTTCAAAATATAAATCGGTTATTTTATTTGGAATAAAAATCGGAATTTTAATATATATTTTTTTCATCTAAATCAAGACCCTTTCTAAAAATGAAAGTCCCTTTTCTACATGGATATAGTACTTGCGGCTGTTATCAAATCTTCTTACGCATCTTCTATGGAAATCATCGTTAGTCATTAACTTTTCTTTCACATCTGAATAACTCAATCCAGAGATTTGTGCGAATTCTTTTAAATCTGCGTACTCTTGGTACTTCGATTGTTCTAACTTTCTAAGCCTTAACGTCATTTCTTTATTCATTTCGATTAAATAATCTAATTTTTCAATTGCTAACACATCAATCACTCCTTACTCCCTCTCTATTAATGGAAGAATGTCTTCATGTTTTAATAACTCGTATAGGAAAATACGTCCTTTTTGAGTCCATTTAGTTAGTAACTGGAAGTCTTCTGTTCCATCTTTCTTCTTATACTGGTGAGTTTCTGAAGATGTGTAACCTTTAGTTGCGTGATTCTGATAAAGCAACCACTGGCCACCTTGCTTGTATTGAACTTTTAATTCATGCAGTAGCTTATTCATCGCTTGCGCACTCATTCCATAATCTTTTGCAATCTGGCTAATTGCGATAAGCTTCTTACTCTTTAAAATTTGGTCGTAATAATCAGCTTTAGGTTTCATCTCTAATACCTGTTGTTCTGCCATTAATCTGTGTTTACGCTCTTCTTTAAAGTTCTCTAGTAACTCGATAAAGCTATCTGGATCGTTTAAAATGTCGTCAATTTTACTTTCCGTAGCATATACGCCGTGTTTTCTAATTTGTGGTAAAACTTCTGAAGTGACCCAACGCTTAAATCTTTTAGCGCTGTCTAACTTTGATGAGAAGATTAAACTGTATAATCCTGATTCGTTGATTACACTTTGACTTTGTCTGCCACCAAGGGTGTCGAGTTTCACGACGTCCTTGTCTTCTTTATCAACGTGTCTATTAAGAGCATCTCTCGAATTTGAATAGCCAAGAATTCCAGCTACATCTTTTCCTACAAAATATGGTTCGTCTTCAATCATTAATGTTCTTACTGGTAATTCTTCAAAATTAAAAATTTGTAATTCTTGCATTATTTACTCTCCTTTTAAGTTCATAAAACGTGAACTTTATAGTTAAAAAAATATGAATGAATCTCTTCAACAGGTATGTCTAGTAGTTCTTTAGCTTTAATTATTTCCGTATCTTTCCAAGTAACTTTACCATTAAGTTTTAATGAAATAGAACGTTCCGATAAATTCATTGCTTTAGCGAAGTTGTATTGAGTGCCAAATTTTTCTATAATAGCCCCATTTAACTTTGAGTAATCTTTGTACATTTCATTCCTCCTTTCAGTTCATGTAACGTGAACTAATTATTATATTATACTATCAAATGAACATAGTCAATTATTAAATTCATATTTTATGAACTTTTATATTGAACATAAATTCAACGTATTGTAAAATGTAATTAGAAGGGAGTGACATATAATGAGGAAAACTACTTCAGACAGATTGAAAGAAATCATGAAACACAGAAACTTGAAACAAATTGATATATTAAATGACTCTAAAAATTATCAAGAGATTTATGGTATCAATATGAGTAAGAGTGCTCTTTCTCAATATGTCAATGGTGTTCAGTCTCCAGACCAGGATAGAATATTTTTATTAGCTAAAACTTTAGATGTTGGAGAAGCTTGGTTGTTAGGATATGACGTTGATTCTTTCAGAGATCCCGTCAATACTAACGAAGTAGCCTCAAACAAATCTGATGTCATCGCAGCGCACATAGACGATGATGTTACTGATGAGGAAATGGACGAGATACTTAATTTTATTGAGTTTGTTAAGAACAAGCGTAAATAATTACATAATATATTATTTTGGGGGATAAAAATGGAAAACAAGAAATTTTATCAAGAAACATGGTTTATTATTTTATCTATAATTATTTTCTTCCCTGTAGGATTATTCCTCATGTGGAAATATACGAGTTGGAACAAAGCTGTTAAATGGATCATTACAGGTTTAATTGCCTTCTCTGTAATAGTTAACATTTTTGCTTTCGGGGAAGTATTAGAAGAAGAACAACAAAAAGAAGAAGAACGTAAAATAGCGCAGGAACAAAGAGAAAAACAACGCGAAGAGGATAAGCAAGCTAGAGAAGAAGAAAAGAAAAAGAAAGAAGAAGAGAAGAAAGCTAAAGAAGACGAAAAGAAAGCTAAGGAAGAGAAAGAAGCTAAAGAAAAAGAAGAACGAAAGAAAGCAGAAGAAATAAAAGTATACAAAAACGATGAAGGTGTTACTGTTTTTGAGCAAATGAAAACTAGTACATTAACAGAGAATACTCTCACAAGTACTTTCTCTTATGATATGGCTAATGAATTTAAAAAACATCAAAATGAAATAGAAAATGGAGCTTTATTCAGACTGGCAATTCCTTTAGTAGATCAATACGGTAACGAAACTAAACAATGGGTACTTGCTGTTTATTATGAACAAGAAACAGTTGAAAAGATTAATCCTACAAACTGGCCAACATATGATAACGATGGTTTATATACAACAGCCGATGGTGTTATTACACATCCAGTTCTAAAAGGGAATAAACACGTTAAAACTAAAATCTACGATGGAGAAGCACCTTTCATTTATTACGACACTGTAGGCACAGATTACGAAGAGCACGAATAATATATAGGGGTAATCACTACCCCTTATATATTTTTAACAACAAACACGAACATACGTTCTCAAAAGGAGTGTCTTTATGAACTTATATGAGAAACTTGAAAACTTAATTCCAGGTATGAAAATTACTTACATGAATATGCCTGATAAATTGAAAGGACTGACTTGTCGTGATGAGGTTTATTTAAATACTAATTTAATAAATTATTACCACGCTACTCCTATTCTTGCTGAAGAAGTTGCGCACTATCTCACGTCAAGTGGAGATATCACAGACTATAAACATATCAACAACATGAAACAAGAAGTTGTAGCTAGACGATATGCACATCATTTAGTAGTACCGCTTCATAAGCTTATTGAATGCTATGAGTTAGGTTTGTGGGGAGATATCTATGGAATGTGTATGCATTTAGAAATAGATCGTTCCTATTTCAATAAAGTAATTGAAGAATATAAAAAGATATATGGGACGGAGGTAAAACATAAAAATTATTTAATTCAATTTGAACCGTTAAACATATTTAAGGAGGCTAAAAAATGAATATCTCTGAAATTAAAGCAAGTAAACGTAAAGACCGCAATACGTGGGGATATACATTCCACATTGACGGCAAACGTTATCGTAGGTCTGGCTTTAAAACGAAAACAGAAGCACTAAGAAAAGCACACATGCATGTGGATGAGATAGTTAATGATAACACGATAGACACAGAAATAACGTTCAAGGACTACTATCTAAAGTGGCTCAAAGTAAATGATAAGAAGTCGCTATCTAAAGGCGCATACGCATGGTATGAACGTTCATTACGTTATTTTATTGAAGAATTTGGAGAGAATAAACTACTTAAAAATATTACACGTTCAGAGTATCAATTATTTATCAATAAATACTCTAAAGGACACACGTATGAAACCGTAAAGAAGTTAAACAATTGTTTACGTCAACCCATAAAAGATGCCGTGTATGAGCGTTATTTGGAAGTTGATCCAACTTATAAAGTGAAAATAAACGCAACAGAAAATGCAATGAAAGAAGAAGATAAATTTCTAACTGAAGAACAATATCTAGATTTAATCGAATATTTTAGAAAGCGTTCAGAGAAGTCTTATGTATTACTGTTTATGTTAGCTATTACTGGTGCTAGATTTAGTGAAGTGAACAATATGACGTATAACGACCTAACACATGGACTCGGAACAATTCATTTACCCGGGACAAAAACTATCAGTTCCGATAGAATCATCGAATTGAATTATGATGATATTGAACATGTAAAAAACTGGTATCATTCACAACCGAAGAAACTAAATAGAAAGTTATTTGAAATCTCAAATAATGCAGCAATGAAATCATTTAAAAAAGCACTAAAAGATATCGGTGTGGAAGAACACAGAAGAATATACTCTTTACGTCACACACATTGTAGTTATTTAATATCAAAAGATATACCAATCGAATATATTTCTAAACGTCTTGGCCACTCTTCAATTAAAATGACTTTAGAAGTTTATTCCCATTTATTAGATGAGCATAAGGAAAAACAAGGCAAAAAAATAAGGCAGTTATTTTCATAACTGCCACCAGATTGCCACCAAACTGGTTGAAACCCTATATCTATAAGGTTTGTAGACGTCCCGGGAGGGATTCGAACCCCCGACCGATGGCTTAGAAGGCCATTGCTCTATCCAGCTGAGCTACCGGGACCTATCAATGAACACAATAACCATTATAATAAATGGCACGTCTAAATGTCAACATGTTTTTTTATAATTATACGTGTTTCATTGATTCACTCGAGTTCGACTTGTTTTAACACTTCTCCGTCTCTTTTATAAAACGTTACGATTTTCTCTTCAGTGTCTAATACTGCATATGTTTCTGGCTCAGAACTTCTAGAAGCGGATATTGATCCTGGGTTTATACAGTAAACGTCATTAATTTTTTCTACTTTAGCGATATGCGTATGACCATATAACGCATAAATTGCACCGAGTGCTTTCGCTTTTGAAGCGAGTAAATTTCGATCACGATTTACGTGGTATAAATGACCGTGTGTAAAATAAATAAGTCCGTCATATAATTGTTCAGTTCTAAAACTCGTATCATAATCCGTATTTCCTTTAACATACTCATACGGTTCGAGTAGAGCATCTTCTGATGATAGTTCGCTATCACCGAGATGGATGTATAGATCAGCATCTATTTCTTTAGGCAATTTTTCAATCATTGTCTTTTCTCTATGGTTATCACTGACGATTAATACTTTCATTATTTCACCTAACTTTGAAGTCTATTAAATAAGTTTTCATCTTCTAATAACTTGTCGATGGCACGTTTTCGATGGGAAATCTCAGATTTTTCATCTGTCGATAACTCGCCAAACTTTTTACCATCTAACGTTTGAAAGAGCGGGTCGTATCCAAATCCATTAGTGCCAACTGGTGCTTCTAATATTTCACCGAATACAACGCCCTCATACGTATACGCTGTTCCATCCGGAAATGCGACCGCAATAACAGAAGTAAAGTATGCGGATCTGTTTTCTTCACCTTTCATTAATTGTAATAACTTTTTGTTATTTTCTTGATCAGTCGCGTCATCTCCAGCAAAACGTGCAGATCTTACTCCTGGAGCACCTTCTAACGCTTCTACTGATAATCCTGAATCGTCACTGATTACAGGTAGATTCGTACGTTTTGCACCTTCTAATGCTTTTATTAAAGCATTATCTTTAAACGTTTCACCATCTTCTACAGGATCAAAATCTTCTAAAATAGATTGAATCCCAACGACTTCGAACTGTTTAAAAATTGATTTGAAATCATTAATTTTACCTTTATTACCACTTGCAATTACTATTTTGCTCATAAAATACTCCTATAATTGTACTGATTGAATCGTATATTTAAAATTCGGCATCCATTCGTTTAAAATCTTTTCGAATTGTTGATGGTCACCGTGAACGTAAATCTCGTGTATGATCTCATCGTCGTTTGAACTGAGTAACTCTTTAAACTCTAGTAACGTACTGACGTCTCTCGCAGTCTCTAATCCAGAATCGACGATATGTTTTTCATTTGAAAAATAATCATCAATCGCCTGTTTGATTAGCGGATAATGAGTGCAACCGAGAATTACTGTATCTGCATTTGTGTCTTTAACGCTCTTTAATGTCTCGTGAATTACATTATCTCGTATATCAGCATTTTTATAATTAAATGCCTCGATGAGTGGTACAAAATCTGGACACGCATGCTCTGTGACGATTGCTGATTTATTAATCTTTTGTATCGTCGACTTATATTTATGTGAAAGCATCGTACCTCGCGTAGATAAGACGAGAATATTGTCATTGTCTGAAATTTGTAATGCACGTCTTGATCCTGGTTTAATAACACCGATGACTGGGATATCTATCATCTTTCTAATTTCAGAAATAGCGAGAGCAGTCGCTGTGTTACAAGCAATGATAAACAGCTTTATATCTTTACGACTTAAAAAATTATATATTTCTTTCGTGAACGATAACACTTCTTCTTTCGATCGTTCACCGTATGGGCATCTTAAACTATCCCCAAAATATACGATCTTTTCTCTCGGTAGTTGTCGTACGAGTTCTTTTACAACTGTTAATCCACCAACCCCAGAATCCATGACTCCGATCGCCTTATTGTTCATATGACATCGTCTCACTTTTACTAATCATTCGTTTAAGTAGAGTGGATAACATTTCTTTCTCATCTTCAGTAAAG
>NZ_KV820808.1:27769-76068 GCF_001815515.1 Nosocomiicoccus sp. HMSC059G07 | reverse complement strand
CAACCTCACCGATCGTTTGACCGTTCGAATCACTTACCCATTGTAATGCGATAAATTGTATTTTTGATAATTTATATTCTTTTAATATTTCACGACCATATAGCCTTACTTGCACCGATAAATGCCTCAATGATTTTTCAATCGATGCACTATTCATATTTAAAGGCATACTTATCCCCACCTTAACCTATATGGCTATATTATACATGAATTAAAAATTGAAATAAAAAAAGATGTGTCGAAACACATCTTTTTGTATATTATTCTACTTCATGGTCACTACCAAAGAATGATTTAAACATATGGAATGTCGTTTCTCTTTGCATAGATGCGATAGACGTTGTTAATGGAATACCTTTTGGACATGCTTTAACACAGTTTTGTGCCATACCACATTCAGATACTCCACCTTTGCCCATTAACGCATCTAATCTTTCGTCTTTGTTCATTCGTCCTGTTGGATGTAAGTTAAATAGACGAACTTGTGAAATCGGTGCTGCACCGATAAAGTCAGATTTGTCGTTTACGTTTGGACACACTTCTAAACATACACCACAAGTCATACATTTAGAAAGTTCATATGCAACTTGACGTTGTTTTTCAGGCATACGAGGACCTGCACCAAGATCGTATGTACCATCGATTGGTACCCATGCTTTTACACGTTTTAAGCTATCGAACATACGTGAGCGGTCAATTTGTAAGTCTCTAACGACTGGGAATGTGCTCATCGGTTCTAACGTGATTGGTTGCGTGTACTGGTCAATTAGCGCAGTACATGATTGGCGTGCGTTTCCGTTAATAACCATTGAACACGCACCACAAACTTCTTCTAAACAACTCATATCCCAAGTGACTGGTGTTGTTTTTTCTCCTTTAGCGTTCACAGGGTTTCTTTGAATCTCCATAAGCGCACTGATGACGTTCATATTTGGTCTGTAAGGAATTTCAAAGTCTTCCCAGTAGCTTTGTGATTCTGGGTTTTCTTGGCGTTTGATTTTTAATTTAATAGTTTCTGCCATTTTAATACTCCTCTCAGATTACTTAGTATAGTCACGTACGCGTGGTGGGATTAGGCTTACATCAACGTCTTCATATTCAAAACGTGGTGCTTCCGTTGGCCCTTCGTAATACGCTTTTGTAGTTTTAAGCCATTCTTCATCGTTACGGTCAGGGAATTCTGGTTTGTAGTGTGCACCACGAGATTCGTTACGGTTTAATGCACCGATTGTAATTACACGTGCTAACACTAACATGTTCCATAATTGTCTTGTGAAGAATGCAGCTTGGTTACTCCACTGCTTCGTATCGTCCATATTAATATTTTGATATCTTTCCATTAATTTAACGATTTGTTTATCTGTTTCAACTAATTTTGCGTTTTCTCTAACAACTGTTACGTTGTTTGTCATTAATTCACCAAGTTCACGGTGTAATTGATATGCGTTCTCTTCACCCTTCATGTTAAGAATGTTTTCCCAGCGATTTTCTTCGACTTTTACTGCTTCATCAAAAATTGCACTATCTAACTCTTCGTAAGTCGTTTCTAAAGAGTTCACATAGTCGATCGCATTAGGTCCAGCAACCATACCACCGTAAATTGCTGATAATAATGAGTTTGCACCAAGTCTGTTTGCACCGTGTTGTGAGTAATCACACTCACCTGCTGCGAATAGACCAGGGATGTTTGTCATTTGATCGTAATCTACATATAATCCACCCATTGAATAGTGTACTGCTGGGAAGATTTTCATTGGAACTTTACGTGGATCGTCTCCAGTAAATTTCTCATAGATTTCGATAATACCACCAAGTTTAACGTCTAACTCATGTGGATCTTTATGAGAAAGGTCTAAGTAAACCATGTTTTCTCCGTTAATACCTAACTTTTGATTTACACATACATCAAAGATTTCACGCGTCGCGATATCTCTTGGTACGAGGTTACCGTAGTGTGGGTATTTCTCTTCTAAGAAATACCAAGGTTTACCGTCTTTGTATGTCCAAATACGTCCACCTTCACCACGCGCTGACTCACTCATAAGACGTAATTTGTCGTCACCAGGAATTGCTGTTGGGTGAATCTGGATGAACTCACCGTTTGCGTAAACTGCACCTTGTTGGTACACGATTGACGCTGCTGATCCAGTGTTAATCATTGAGTTTGTCGATTTACCAAAGATAATTCCAGGTCCACCTGTAGCCATAATTACCGCGTCAGCACCGAACGAACGAATTTCACCCGTTTTGATGTCTTGCGCTGTAATACCACGTGCACGACCTTCAGCATCTTTAACGATGCCTAAAAATTCAAAACCTTCGTATTTTGTTACTAAACCTTCAACTTCATATTTTCTCACTTGCTCATCAAGTGCATATAATAACTGTTGACCAGTCGTTGCTCCTGCGAATGCCGTACGGTGATATAGCGTTCCACCGAAACGACGGAAGTCAAGTAAACCTTCTGGTGTTCGGCTAAACATAACGCCCATACGGTCGAGTAAGTGAATAATTTTTGGTGCTGCTTCAGTCATTGCCTTAACCGGTGGTTGGTTGGCTAAAAAGTCTCCACCGTACACCGTATCATCAAAGTGTTTATAAGGTGAATCTCCCTCACCTTTTGTATTTACGGCACCGTTAATTCCACCTTGTGCACATACAGAGTGTGAACGTTTAACTGGAACAATTGAAAATAGATCAATTTGTGCGCCGCTTTCTGCTGCTTTTATCGTTGCCATTAGACCTGCAAGTCCACCCCCGACAACGATAACTTTATTATTTGCCATTAGTGACACTCCTTTAAATAAATGCGAATAATGTTTGAACGCCGATGAATCCAACAATTACAAAAACGATAATCGCAACATAGCTCATTATTTGCTGAGATTTTGGTGATTGTGTAATTCCCCATGTAATCATGAATGACCATAATCCGTTTGCAAAGTGGAATACGACCGCAAGAACACCGACTACATAGAATACAAACCAAAATGGACTACCGAGAATATCTGCCATCATATCAAAGTTTACTTCAGCACCTAGTAGTACTTGGAAACGTGTTTGATAGACGTGAATCGCAATAAATACGAATGCAATAATTCCCGTAATTCTCTGAATAAGGAACATCCAGTTTCTGTATGTACCGTATCGACCTACGTTGTTTTTTGCAGTAAATGCAATATACACACCGTAAATACCATGGAATAAAATCGGTAAGTAAATGACAAATGTTTCAAGAACTAAAACAAAAGGCAAGTTACCCATGAATCCAGCAGCCGTGTTAAACGCTTCAGGTCCACGTGTTGCGAAGTTGTTGATGATCAGGTGTTGAACTAAGAACACACCGAGTGGCACAACTCCAAGCAATGAATGCAATCTTCTCACAAAAAAGCTCGAATCTTGTTTAGACACTATTGTCCCCCCTAACCAAATTAACAAATCATAGTGTTTGCTTTATATTTTACGACTCATTATCAGTTAAATCAAGACACTATAAAGCCTTTTCAGCTATTATTGTTAAGTTTTTCAACAATTGCCTCTGAAATGTTTTGTGGAATCCCAATTCTTTGAAAATCTTCAACGGATTTTGTTTTCATATTTTCTACTGATCCAAAGGCACGTAACATCGCTTGTTTACGCTTTGGACCAAGTCCTTTAATATCGTCTAACGCAGAACGAAATGCTGTTTTTTTACGCGTATTTCGATGGAATGATATCGCAAAACGGTGGACTTCATCTTGTATACGTTGTAGTAAATAAAACGTTTGTGAAGTTTTCTTTAAAGGGACGATTGCTGCAGTTTCTCCGTATAACAACTCTGCCGTATTATGTTTGTCGTCTTTTTTTACACCAGCGACAGGAATAAATACGCCGAGCTCATCTTTTAAAATACTTTTCGCAGCGTTCATTTGTCCGATACCACCGTCTACGATTATGAGATCTGGTAATGCCAAACCTTCACGTAATACACGGCTATAACGTCTGCGAATCACTTCTCTCATCGATTCGTAATCATCTGGTCCTTCTACCGTACGAATTTTATATTTTCTATATGACTTTTTATCTGGCTTTCCGTCAATAAAAGTGACCATCGCACTAACAGGATCTGCGCCTTGAATGTTTGAGTTATCAAACGCTTCGATATGCCTTGGAGTTTCAATATTCAGTACGTCTCCAAGTGTTTCAATCGCTTCTGTCGTCCGTCTTTCATCTCGCGCGATAATTTCAAAGCGACTTTTAATTGCAACTTCGGCATTTTTACACGCTAGATCAACCATTTCACGTTTACTACCACGTTTTGGGGTGATTGTTTTCATCGGTAATGCTTTATTTAAAATCACTGGGTCAATTGATACTGGTAAATGAACTTCTTTTGGTTTTAAGTTCGAATCTAGCTCATAGAACTGAAAGACGAAACGGTTAAATTCTTCGTCGACTGTATCATTCATTGCAAATATTTCTGCTTTTTTCTCAATCAGTTTACCGTTACGAATCAGCAAGACACTAACTGCCATCCAACCTTTGTACGTGTAAAATCCGAACACATCTCTCGCTGTCATATCGCTCGTTAGCATGTTTTGTTTTTCCATCGTCGCATTTATATGATGAATTAAATCACGATATTCTTTGGCACGTTCAAATTCTAATGCTTCTGATGCTTTTTGCATTTTATTTTCAAGATCTGTTATGACTGAATCGGTATCACCGTTTAAAAAGTTTGTGATTCCTTGAATCATTTTGTTATTTTCTGTTTTTGTTACTTCATACACACATGGTCCAAGACACTGCCCAATGTGGTAATACAAACATAATCTATCCGGCATCGTATCGCATTTTCGTAACGGATAAATACGATCAAGTAATCGTTTTGTTTCATGTGCACTATAAGCGTTTGGATACGGCCCAAAATATTTGCCTGTTCGTTTATTTACCGTACGTGTAACGAGTAGACGTGGATGTCGTTCATTCGTAATTTTTATAAACGGATAACTTTTATCGTCTTTTAATAAAATGTTATAACGTGGTTGATGCTTTTTTATTAAAGTGTTTTCTAGTAATAATGACTCAACTTCAGAATCTGTGATGACAAAGTCAAAGTCGACGATATCACTCACAAGTCGCATCGTTTTTTCATCGTGTGCACCGGTAAAATATGATCGTACACGATTCCTTAAATTTTTAGCTTTACCGACGTAAATAATTTCATCGCGTTTGTTTTTCATTAAATAACAGCCAGGTTCTTTTGGTAACACCGAAAGTTTTAACTTTAACTGTGAATCTTTTTCCATAAGTGATCCCTCAATTGATATAAAAAAAGCCGCTCATCGCGGCTTAGTCGTATATTATAAGTGTTTTTCGATTAATGAAACGAGTTGCTCTTTTGGTTGGAAGCCAACAACTTTGTCTACTTCTTCTCCATCTTTCATAAGAATTAAAGTAGGAATAGACATAACTCCGTAATCAGCTGCAGTAGCTTGGTTGTCATCCACGTTTACTTTAAGGATGTCCGCTTTACCTTCAACTTCTGTTGCAACTTCTTCTAGTACTGGTGCAATCATCTTACATGGTCCACACCAAGGCGCCCAAAAGTCTACAAGTTTTACACCTTCGCTAATTTTTTCTTTAAAATCTGAATCATTCACTTCATAAATTGCCATAGTATTATGCCTCCAAAATGTATTGTAAATATATTATAACAGTTTTTATTATATAGAAAAATATTATGCTTATTGAAATACAGTTAAATATAATATCCCTGCAATAAACATGATCACTGCAAATGTGATCAGTACTTTTGCGAGCTTATACATATCAAAATTATCCATATTTAGCACCTACTTCATCGTCACAATCGTTACGCCAAATCCACCTTCTGACGGTAAACCTTGTCTAAACGATTTTACTTTACTATGTCTTCTAAGTGTTTTTTCAACTGCCTCTTTTAAAGCACCTGTCCCTTTACCGTGGATGATTTCAACTTCATTTAAATTCGATAACACGACTTGATCTATATAACGGTCAAGTCGAATGACCGCATCTTCATATCGCTCTCCGCGTAAATCCAGTTTATTCGGAACACTTTGTCGACTTACTTTTCTAGAAATGACCGGTTTTACTTTTTTCTCTTTACGCTTTTTAAGCTCGTTACGTGGGATTTTCATCTTAATTATACCCATTTGAACAGTGACCTCGTCACCATCGACTTCGATGACATCACCTTTTTGTCCGTACGATAAAACATCGACAGAATCACCGACATGAAGTTCTGTATTATCTTCTGAAGTAACCTCTTTTTTAATATCTTTTTCATAATAGCTATCTGTTAATGCCTTTTTAGCTTCGATAAGTTTATGTGATTCGATATTATCAACACCGAGAGACTTCATGAGCTCTAGCTCTTCGATAATTTCAGATGCTTTTCTTTCTGCATCTTTAATGATGGTATTCGCTTTATCTTCAGCCGCTTCAATGAGTCGAGTTTTCTGATATTCGTAGTCTGCCATAAATCCGTTTAACGTTTTATGAATATCTTTAGTTTCTTTTAATAATTGATACGTTTCTTCTTCATGGATTCTCGCAGATTTTGTATGTCGTTCTAACGACTCGATCATTTCGTTGATTTCAAAGTTATCTCTTCCGGACAATTCTTCAGCACGACGTATGACTGAGGAATTTAACTTTAGTTTTTCTGAGATTTTAAATGCGTTTGATTTACCTGGAATACCGATCATTAAACGGTACGTTGGTGACAATGTGTCGACATCAAATTCCATCGACGCATTGATTACGTCTTCACGGCTATATGAAAACGACTTTAACTCTTTATAGTGTGTCGTTGCTATCGTTTTAATATTTTTATCGAGTAAAAATTCTAATATGCTGATCGCGAGCGCTGCCCCTTCTTCTGGGTCCGTTCCTGCACCGAGCTCGTCTAAAATAACTAAACTGTCTTTTGTCGCAACGTCTAATATATGACTAATATTCGTTAAATGACTTGAAAACGTCGATAACGATTGCTCGATAGACTGCTCGTCACCAATATCCGCATAAATACTATCAAATACTGGGAGTCTTGAGCCGTCTAACGCTGGAATTGGAATCCCACTTTGAGCGAGCGCTGCACATAAACCAATTGTTTTAATCGTAACAGTTTTACCACCAGTGTTTGGTCCTGTAATAATGACCGACAAATCACCGATATGAATATCGTTTTTTACAACGTCATCGATATCAATCAGTGGATGATACGCCTTTGTTAAATGAAGTTCTTCATCTTCACTTATAATTGGAATTGTTCCGTTTATAGCATTACCGTATTTCGCTTTCGCGTGCACGAGATCTAAATGATGAAGTATATCATCGATAAGAATTAACGATTCTGCTTCTAATACAACTCTCTCTGTAAGTTCAATTAATATCTTTTCTACTTCAACATTTTCTTGTTCACGTAGTCTCGCAATTTTATTTGATAATTCGACGATGGCCATCGGTTCAATGTATACCGTTTGACCTGTCGCACTTACGTCGTGGACGATACCACGCACTGAACTTTGAGAGTCTGCTTTAACTGGAAGTACAAACCTATTATTTCTCATCGTAATAATTGAGTCACTTAAATGCTTGCTAGATTTTCTTAAAATGTCGTTTAAGCGCGTACGAATTGAACTTTCTTCACGTGTAATTTGTCGACGTATTTTTAATAATTCGTTTGACGCGTGATCTAATACGCCACTTTCATCGATTGTACTCGTAATTTCTTTATAGAGTGATTTATCTTCAGGGAGTTGTGACGTGTAGCGTTCAATTGACTGAAGTTCTATTTCGTTTTCTTTAAATGATTCGATCACACGATTCAACGTATCTTTACGATATAAGTTACTTTTAATTTTTAAAAACTCATCGACCGTTAACACACTACCAATTTGAGCACGTTTTACATAGACTTTCATGTCTGAAATGCCTGCCATCTCTAAGTTTTGATGGCGTAAAATCGTTAAAATATCATCTGTTTCAGCAAGGTTTTCTTTTACTTCTATTACAGACGTTGCAAATAATTTAGGAGATATTTTACTTTTCGTTTTTTCACTCATTGCATACGATTTTACTCGCTCTAAAATTTTGTTAAATTCTAGAGCGCGTATTGTACGTTCATTCATTTCTTATCACTTACCATCTTCTATAAATTGTTTAAATGCTTGTCTAGATAATGTATTGATTACGTTTTTCTTATTAACCTGTCCTTTTTGAAGCGTTGCGATACCGTATTCCATAAACGCTAAATGATCGATATGATGCGCGTCTGTATTTACTGTTAACATGATATCTTTTCCATAAATAGCGTTACTCGATAAATCTAAACGATTCGGATTCGCATTCACTTCTAAAATAGTACGCGTATCTTTTGCGATTTGTAACAACTCTTCCATATTAACATTATAGCCGTCACGTCGACCAATTAACCGCCCTGTTGGATGCGCGATATGTCTGACATATGGATTATGCATTGCACATTTTAGTCGGTGCATAATTTCCTCTTCAGTCTGATTGAAGTTAGAGTGAATGCTCGCAATGACGTAGTCGAGCGATTTTAATATATCATCTGAATAATCGAGTGTTCCGTCACTTAGAATATCCATTTCAGTACCTGCATAGACGTCAATTTCATCATATTCATCGTTAATTTTACGTATTTCTTCGATTTGTTTTAGTAAACGCTCTTCACTTAACCCATTTGCAACGGGTAAACTTTTAGAGTGATCTGTAATGACGATATACTCGTAACCACGCTCTATACATGCTTCGACCATCTCACGTATACTATATGCACCATCACTATACGTCGTATGCATATGAATATCTCCCTTAATATCATCGAGCGTAATAATCTCACTCATATTAACGTCTACTTCAGAACCAGTTTCACGCATCGCTGGCGGGATATATGGTAAATCAAAGTGTTTATAAAATTGCGCTTCACTATCAAACGTTATAATTTTACCGTCACTTTCGACGCCGTATTCATTAATTTTTTCGTTACGTGATTTTGCGATTTGTCGCATTCTCACGTTATGATCTTTACTCCCTGTAAAGTGCTGTAACGTAGAGTAATATTCGTCACCTTGAACGAGCCTAAAATCTACTTGTATATTGACTAAACCTTCCGTATATTGAATCGAAACCTTTTTATCCCCTTTAGTGATAAACGACTTAAAAAAGGATGCGTCTTCAATGTCTTTTATGAATTCGTGACTGTCACTTAACTGAACGATAAAATCAATATCTCCACTCGTTTCTTTGAACCTTCTTGCACTCCCTGCGATATCAAAGCGTTCGACATAATTTAATGACGATAAAAAACTTTCGATATTTTTTCGTATCGTCATGACTGTAGATATTGGATGACGCTTTACTTCGCTTAACGAAATCAGACCATTTAATATATTTTCTTCTGTCTTTTTACCAAACCCAGGGAGTTGTTGAAGTTTGCCGTCCCGTAAAAACCGTTCGAAGTCATCTAAATTGTCGATACCTGTCTCTTCATAAATCTTTGCGACTCGTTTTGCACCGAGCCCTGGAATTTTTGTCATATATGTTAACCCGACAGGTGTACGTTCTTTTAATTCGTTTAACACTGTACTTTGATTCTTCTCTAAATATTCTTCGATTACTTCTTTTGTCGATTTACCAATACCTTTTATCCCGTCGAAAGACTCAATTTCAGAAAGTGCGCGCGGATCTTTTTCGAGCGCTGCTGCTGCTTTTCTATATGCAGAAACTTTAAATGAGTTTTCTAAATTTAATTCTAAATACGTTGCAATTTCTTCGAGCATACGTATAATATCTCTTTTTGTCATCTGTATTCCTCCATAAAAAATAGGGCCACTCTGGCCCTACTATAAGCTATATTTGTGACCAGTCTTTTAACTTGCCAGAAATAAATAACGTATGGTCGATTATAAACGTCGCTAAACTCGAGTTACCGACCATCTGTTGTAGTGTTGTTGATGGAACTGTACCAACGAAAAATAAAACAATCGCTAAAATGTACAGACATTCAATGATTCCTAACACTGTTCCAACAATTTTACTCGTTTTTCTATCAAAAACAATTTGATTGATGTAGTCAAATACACTAATCACAATCTGAATTATAATTTTTGACACGATAAAAATAATTAAAAACGCAGAAATATAATAATATGCTTGTTCTAAATTCGCAATATCATCAAAGACGATATTATTTACTTCAGAAATGCTAGATGGGTACGGCATAATTAGATCGAGTCGGTCTCCGAGCTGTTTATAATTGAGTCGCGCAATAATTATGGCTGATAACGTACCGAAGAAATGTAAAAACTGAAGGATGCCTCCACGTCTATACCCTACAATTCCACCAATTACGATGAGTATAATAATTAAAATTGTCATAGACTATTCCTTTGACTCTTTTAATTGCTTTAAGACGTCTTCATACTTTTCTTCGAGTTGTAAGTAATCATCCATTAAGTTTACACACGTTAACACTGCTTTACGATGTAAATCTAAACCAGCATTCATACGTGCAACTTCACTTATTTTTTCATCGACCGCTTCAGCAACTCGCTCTAAATATTCTCTATCATTTGCACCGACTAACGTATATTCATTATTGTAAATTTTAACAGATACTCTATTCTTTTTATTTTCCATAGTACTCTCTCTTTTTCATCAATAATTCATTTAAATTTATTTTAATTATACTGAAGGATGTGCGTATTCACAACAAATCTAATTAAATCATTGAAAAAAGAGGCAAATATGCCTCTTTATTATTCACGAATCGTAAATCCTTCTGCTTCTAACTTTTCAATAATTGGATCATGTGCTTCTTTTACATCACTGTCTTTTAAAGTGTCTTCTTTATTGAGATAAATTAAATGTAATCCGATCGACTTTTTATCGTCGTCAATATGTTCGCCTTCGTACACATCAAATGGATATACATCGACTAAATAATTCGGACGTAACGACCAGATTAAATCGATAATCGATTGAGACGTAATCTCTCTCGGCACTTCTAGAGCGATATCTCGAGAAATCGAAGGGAATTTAACGATTGGTTCGTACTCAATTGATGCACTATTGTCTAAAATATATGCGAGATCAATTTCAGCAACTGTCGTTTGTCCTAAGTCATGTGTTTTACGATACGTCGGATGAAGCTCACCAATGACTCCAACATTAACGTCATCTAAGAAAATGTGAGCACTACGACCTGGATGTAGTTCCTCGTAGTCTTGCGTCGCTTCAAATCGTACAGAACTTAATAAATTAAACTCTGTAAAAATTGCTTCGACAATTCCTTTAACGTGATAGAAGTCCGGTTCGTGTGTTGTTTTTAACCATTTCGTGTCATTTACTTTACCTGTCGATAAAATTGCTAACTTTTGAATCTCATCTGGTAACTCTGTTTGACCATTTGATTTAAATACATTTCCAATTTCAAAAATTTCAACACGCTCTTGCATACGGTTCATATTATATGTCGCGTTGTTCACGAGGTGTGGGATAAGACTCATTCTTAACACTGAATGCATTTCACTCATCGGCATGCTAAGTTTTAACCCTTCTTTTAACGGTGTAAATAAACCGATATTTTCTTCACTCGTTAATGCGTAGTTAATCGTCTGACTATAGCCATTTGACATTAACAATTCACGCATACTTCTCGTTTTCACTTGCGAATCTGTTAGTTGACCCGGCGTGATTTTACTATATTTCGGTAATGTTGAAGGGATATTATCATAACCATAAATACGTGCGACTTCTTCAGAAATATCTTCTTTAATTTTTAAATCGTCTCTTCTAGACGGGATATAACACGTTAACTCATTCTCACCTTCGACTTTAATGCCAAGTCGGTTTAAAATTTCTTTAACCTCATCAGAACTTAGAGATAATCCAAGTCGTTGATTTAAAAAGTCGACTGAAGTCTTAATTGTCGTATCCTCTAAATCTAACTGTCCATCAGATATAATTTTTTCCTCTACCGTTCCGCCTGCGTACTTTTCAAGTAAATGTGCCGCACGGTTTAATGCTTTTAATACAAACACGTGCGATACGCCTTTTTCAAAACGTTGTGATGCCTCACTACGTAGGTTTAAGCGAGATGACGTTTTACGGACATTGACCGGATCAAATAGCGCAGATTCAATAACAACATTTTTCGTGTCATCTTTAACTTCAGAAAAGTCTCCACCCATTACGCCTGCGAGGGCGACTGGCTCTTTACCGTTCGTAATGACGATATCTGACTCTAACAGTTCACGTTCTTTTCCGTCAAGAGTCGTCATCGTCTCACCATCTTTAGCATAACGCGTTACAATTTCTGTACTACCAATTTTATCGTAATCAAACATATGAATCGGTTGACCAAATTCTAATAATACGTAGTTAGAAATATCAACAACGTTATTAATTGGGCGAATTCCAGACTTAATTAAACGCATCTGCATCCATAACGGACTCGGTTGAATCATTACGTCTCTAACGACACGCGCACCGTAATAAGGAACGCTTTCTTTATCTTCAATCGTTACAGATAATTTTGAAGCTGACTCGTGTTCTTTAAACGTCTGATCCGGTTCTGTCACTTCTCCACCAAATAGTGCGCGCGCTTCATACGCACTACCTATCATTGATAACGCATCTTTACGGTTTGGTGTGAGATCATACTCTAAGACGTAGTCATTTAAGTAAAGTGCTTCTAACGCATCTTGTCCGACTGTCACATCTTCATTCTCACTAAAGATGAAAATACCATCTTCATATTTTTTAGGTGTTAAATCTTTCTCTATACCGAGCTCTTCTAAACTACAAATCATTCCATGAGATTCTACCCCACGTAATTTTGCTTTACGGAGTTTAAGTCCTGGAATTGTGCCGCCAACTTTTGCAACGATGACGTAAACCCCTGCTTTAATATTTGGTGCACCACATACAATTTGTACCGTTTCGTTCCCAATATTTACTTTCGTGACGTTTAATCGGTCGGCATCTGGATGCTGCACGCATTCTTCTACGTAACCGACGACAACATCTTTCACTTCTTCTCTATAATCGATAATGTCATCGACTTCAATACCGCTTCTAGTAATCTTTTCACTTAACTCGTGTTTTGAAACCTCTAGCGGGATAAACTGATCTAACCATTCTTTAGATACTCTCATGTTTAACCCCTCTTTCTTCAATATATTTAAACTGTTCTAAGAATCGTAAGTCGTTTGTATATAAATGACGGATATCTTCCACACCGTAATATAACATCGCCATACGGTCTGGTCCCATACCAAAAGCAAATCCGCTATATTCACTACTATCAAATCCGGCCATTTCTAATACGTTCGGGTGCACCATACCAGCACCTAAAATTTCAATCCATCCGGATTGTTTACAAACGTTACATCCTTTTCCGCCACATTTAAAGCACGATACGTCAACTTCAACACTCGGCTCAGTAAATGGGAAGTAACTTGGACGTAATCGAATTTCACGGTCTTGACCAAAAATTTCTTTTAAGAATAATTCGAGTGTCCCTTTTAAATCTGCAAGAGAAATATTTTTGTCGACAACAAGTCCTTCAATTTGAGTAAATTGATGAGAATGTGTCGCGTCATCACTATCTCGGCGATACACTTTACCAGGACAGATAATTTTAATAGGTCCTTTACCTTTAGCTGCATTTAATACGCGTGCTTGTACTGGTGACGTATGTGTACGCAGTAGTGTTTCGTTAGAAATATAAAACGAATCTTGCATATCACGTGCTGGGTGAGATTTAGGTAAGTTTAAAGCTTCAAAGTTATAGTAATCACTTTCAACTTCATAACCTTCATACACTTCATAACCGAGACCGACAAAAATATCTTCGATACCGTCGATAATATGTTGAAGCGGATGTTTTCCACCGATTGGACGTTGTCTTCCTGGTAACGTAACATCAATCGTTTCATTTTCTAATTTTTTCTTTAGTAAACGTGCTTCAACTTCTTCAATACCTTGCTCTAATTTTTGTTGAATTGATTGACGTAGCGCATTGACGCTTTGTCCGAATTCCTTTTTCTCTTCATTTGGAATGTCTTTCATATGTTGCATTAACGTCGTGACAGTTCCTTTTTTACCTAAAAATTTAACGCGTAAATCGTCGAGTTGTTTACGATCCGCGGCATCTTCAAATAGCGATTCAAATTTTTCTTTAATCGCTTGCATATCGATGTCTTTATAACTCAATACTTTCACCTCATTTATTTTTTCGCATAAAAAAACTCCATCCTATAACAATAGGACGGAGTTCCGTGGTACCACCTAAATTCCTGTTAAACAGGCTCTCTCATTTGATAAGGAAATGACCCTTTAACTTCATCTGTTAGGTGAACCCTGACTATAGTATGAGAATACTTCCACCAATCGTATTCACTCTCTGGTCATACTAACTTTGTCATTTATGCCTACTTCACTTGAAGTTATTATTCGATTGACTTAATTATACATGATTTTTTAAAAAACTTAAAGACTATACTGATGCATTAAAATACCACCAGCAACGGCGACATTTAAACTTTCAGCGTCTCCTGGCATATCAATTTTTACTTTATAATTCGCATGCTCGAGTACTTCTTGACTAACTCCTTGACCTTCGTTTCCAAGAATGATCATCACTTTGTCATCCATAACAATATTTGTAAGTGGTTCTCCTGAGAGATCTGTCGTAAGTATTGTCCCGTTGAAATTTTGCATCACTTCAATCAAGTCTACGTCTTCAAGTGAGACGTGAAAATGGCTACCTTGACTACTTCTTAGTACTTTATCGCTATAAGCATCAACTGTGTTTTTACCGATTAAAATACGTTTAAAATTAAAGGCATCGGCTGTACGAATTAAAGTGCCAAGATTTCCAGGATCTTGTATACCGTCAATAGCAAGGACTCGATCACTTTCAATACTTTTTGTTTCCATACGAACGACTGCGATAATACCCGGCGGTGTCACCAGTTTCGATAGCGACGACATGACGTCTTTTGTGACGACAGTCGTTTTTAAATCAAAGTTAAACGTATCTGTTTCAAGCACGAAAATCTCTTCAATATGTGCACCAAACTGAATCGCTTCTTCGATTAAGTGTTCACCTTCAATTAAGAATTGTTGTGCTTTTGTACGCCCTTTTTTAGTTAATAGTTTACGTATTTCTTTGATACGCTTATTATCTTTAGACGTAATTACCATTTGATATTGTCAACGACGTCATCATTTAATGATTTTACGATTTCAACGACAAGTTTTACTGCATTTTTAAAGTCTTCACGGTGCATGATGCTTACGTTTGAGTGCATGTATCTTAAAGGTACACCGATCGCAAGTGATGGTACGCCGTCGTGAACTGTATGGAAACGTCCAGCATCTGTTCCACCACCAGGGATAGCTTGAAGTTGTACGTCGATTCCTTTTTCTTTCGCGAGCTTTTGAACGTGTTTTCTAAATCCGACGTGTCCAATATTTGTCGCATCTAACATGACGAGTAATGGTCCGTCTCCAAGCACTCCAACACCGTCACTCGTTTGAAGTCCTGGAGTATCTGTTGCGATACCAACATCAATTGCAATCGCAAGGTCCGGATTTACTTTATGTGCAGCAGTTTGTGCACCGCGTAGTCCGACTTCTTCTTGGACTGTCGCTCCACTCACTAAGTTAATATCAATTTCTTCTTCTTTTAATTCGTTTAACACTTCCACCGCAAGTGCACAACCGAATCTGTTATCAAATGCTTTTGCTAAAACGTAATCTTTGTTTGCCATTTCTGTAAATTCAGTATAAGGCACGATCATGTCTCCAGGCTTAACTCCGAGAGATTCTGCTTCTTCTTTATCTTTTACACCGATATCTAAATACATATCTTTAATATCGACTGTTTTCTTACGTGCTTCAGGCGATAACATATGTGGAGGTGTAGAACCAACAACACCAATATACTCGCCGTCATCTGTCACGAGTGTCATTTTTTGAGATAAAATAACTTGACTCCACCAACCACCGATCGGTGTAAATTTAATAAACCCTTTATCGTCAATTTGTGTGACCATAAATCCGATTTCGTCTAAGTGACCACCAATTAAGATCGTGCGTGATCCATTCCCTTTTTTCTTACCGAAAATACTACCTAAGTTATCTTCAATGAGCTCATCAGAAACTGGTGTTAAATATTCTTTCATTAGTTTTTTAACATCATATTCAAAACCAGAAATTCCATTCACATCTGTTAGAGATTTTAGTAATTCTAATTGTTTATCCATATGTATCCCCTTTCTTTTATAATCATTATTTTAGCACATTTAAAAACTGATTTATTAATCCTGAATCAAATAATAAAAATATATCTATACTAAAAAATCCACATTGATTACTCAATGTGGATGATAGACATTATTTTAAAGCGTCTTTTGCTGTGTTTACTAACTGTTCGAATGCTTTTTCATCGTTAATTGCGATTTCAGAAAGCATTTTACGGTTCATTTCGATGCCAGCAAGTTTAAGACCGTTCATTAAACGGCTGTAGCTGATGTCGTGTTGACGCGCTGCAGCGTTAATACGTGCGATCCATAATTTACGGAATTCACGCTTTCTATTTTTACGGTCACGGTATGCATATTGACCTGATTTGATTACTTGTTGCTTCGCAACTCTATATAAATTTCCTTTAGCACCGAAGTAGCCTTTTGATTGTTTTAATAATTTTTTACGTCTTTTACGAGTAGTTACTCCTCTTTTAACACGAGCCATTGTTGTTCCTCCTTAAAAATTACTTACCAGCTTTAGCTAATAAATGTTTTAATCTTCTTGCGTCTGACTTAGCAACTAATGCTGGTTGACGAAGTTTACGTTTTTGTTTTTTAGTTTTGTTTGCCATTAAGTGGCTAGTAAACGCTTGTGAACGTTTAAACTTACCTGATGCAGTTTTCTTAACACGTTTTTTGTAACCTTTATGAGTTTTCATTTTAGGCATAATAAATTTCCTCCAAAATCAAGTATTATTTTTCTTTTTTAGGAGCTAAGACTAAGAACATCGAACGACCTTCCATTTTAGGACGGACTTCTAAATCTCCTTCTTCTTTTAGCGCCTCTGCAAACTTAACGAGAACATCTCTACCGATGTCTTTATGAGTAATTGCACGTCCTCTAAAACGAATAGAAGCTTTTACCTTATCACCTTTAGATAAGAACTTCTTCGCTTGGTTAGCTTTCGTATTAAAGTCATGCTCCTCAATAGTCGGAGATAGACGAATCTCTTTAACGTTGATCACACGTTGTTTTTTACGTGCTTCTCTTTCTTTTCTCTGTTGTTCATATTTGTACTTACCATAGTCCATAATACGAGCAACAGGTGGTTTTGCATTTGGAGCAACTAAAACAACATCAAGATCTACTCTTTCTGCCATTTCAAGTGCTTCTTGCTTAGATTTAATACCGAGCTGTTCGCCATTTTGGCTGATTAATCGAACTTCTTTTGCACGAATACGATTATTAATAATTGCTTGGTCTTTTGCTATTGTTGACACCTCCAAAAATTTAACGAACAAAAAAGAGCGAGTGCATAGCTGCACCCGCTCACTGAAAAGACACTAATAGTGCCCATTCCCGAAAACCCGTTTACCGTTGGCTAAGGGTGTGAAGCGGGAGCTTCAACTTGTCCGTTCAATTCAACTCTTATAACTATACAGTAGTTATTTGTATATGTCAAACATATTTATATATTAAATTTCGCCTTCACTGTTTTTTTCTTTAGTTCACGTAAAAATTCTTCTTTTTCTTTTGGTGACACTTTTACGTTATCATATACTCCACCAATATAATCAATTTGTATCGCATCTTCACTTTTTGCTGCTTTGTTTCCACCGACGATAATATCGTCTGTTGCAGAAACGTTTGTGATCGCATCGTAAAAGATTTTCGACTTTTTGAAACCGTTATAAATGATTAACTGATGATTTGTAAACGTATATTTCACCGGCTTAAACGTATTCACAAGTACGATGATTATAATGAGTATAATCGATACTGATATTCGATTTGGCGGAATATCTCTTAAATACCCAACCAAAACAATGATGATCGTCGGTATAAGAAGTAGTAGCAAGTTATACCTTATAAATTTAATCCCGTATTTAGAATAATAGGTCATACTCTCACCTACCTATTATTTTTTAAGTCGAATCTCATCGACGAGTTTATATAAGAACTCTTCTTTTTCGTAACTATTTTGCTCAGTTTCACCGTATTTACGCACGTTAACTTCTTGTGCTTCAACTTCTTTATCACCTACGACGACTTGGTATGGTACTTTTCGAGTTTGTGCATCTCTAATTTTATACCCCATTTTTTCATCGCGTGTATCGATATCTGCACGGATACCATATGATTTCATTTCATCTAAAATTTCACGTGCATAATCATAGTGTAAGTCTAAGTTTACCGGAATAATTTGCACTTGTTCTGGTGCTAACCATAATGGGAATGCACCTTTATATTCTTCAATTAAGAATGCGACAAATCGTTCCATCGTACCAACAACACCACGGTGGATAACGACTGGACGGTGGTTTTGTCCGTCTTCACCGATATATGTTAAATCAAAGCGTTCAGGAAGTAGGAAGTCTAATTGAACTGTTGATAATGTTTCTTCAATTCCTGAAGCTGTTTTCACTTGAACGTCAATTTTCGGTCCGTAGAATGCCGCTTCATCGAGTGCTTCAACGTACTCAAGTTCTAATTCATCTGCCGCTTCTTTTAACATTCTCTCTGCAGTGTTCCACATGTTATCATCATCGAAATACTTATCTGTATTTTCTGGATCACGGTAACTTAAGCGGAATGAGTAGTTTTCAATCTTAAAGTCTTTGTATACTTCTTCGATTAAATGAAGTACACGTTTAATTTCTTCTTTAATTTGATCTGGACGAACAAATACGTGTGCATCATTTAATACCATTCCACGAACACGTTGTAATCCTGAAACTGCTCCAGACGCTTCATAGCGGTGCATCATTCCTAATTCTGCGATACGAATTGGAAGTTCACGGTATGAGTGTCTTTCATTTTTATAAATCATCATATGATGTGGACAGTTCATCGGACGAAGAACGAGTTCTTCGTTACCAATTTTCATAGCAGGGAACATGTCGTCTTGATAATGCTCCCAGTGTCCACTCGTTTTATATAAATCACTGTTTGCTAAAATTGGAGTATAAACGTGGTCATACCCAAGTGCTACTTCTTTGTCGACGATATAACGTTCGATTTCACGGCGAATTGTCGCACCGTTTGGTAGCCAGAACGGTAAACCTGCACCGACGAGTTGAGACGTATCGAAGATTTTCATCTCACGACCGATTCGTCTATGGTCACGTTCTTTTCTTTCTTCTAACATTTTTAAATGCTCTTCAAGATCTTTCTTTTTAAAGAACGCAGTACCGTAAATACGTTGTAACATCTTATTATCAGAATCTCCACGCCAATATGCACCAGCGATTGATAATAATTTATATTCTTTAATTTTTGATGTTCTCGGTACGTGTACACCACGACATAAATCTGTGAAGTCGTCTTGAGTGTATACAGTGACGAGCTCGTCTTCAGGAATCGCGTCGATTAATTCTAATTTATATTCATCGTGTTTAAATAATTCTTTTGCTTCTTCACGTGATAATACACGGCGCTCGATTGGAATGTTTTCATCGATAATCTGTTTCATTTCACGCTCAATTTTAGGGAAGTCTTCGTTAGATAATTTCTCATCCATATCAAAGTCATAGTAGAATCCTTCTTCGATGACTGGTCCGACACCAAACTTCACATCTTTATAAAGACGAGTTAAAGCATGCGCTAGTAAGTGTGCTGTCGAGTGACGCATCACTTCTAAGCCTTCTTCAGTTTTATCTGTGAATAGTTCAATTTCTGCATCTTCAACGATTGGACGTACGAGATCATACATTTCTCCGTTTACGCGTGCTGCGACTGATGCTTTTTTTAATCCCGGGCTAATTGACCCAGCAATTTCTTCTGCTGTAATACCACTATCAAATTGTTTTTCGCTTCCGTCTGGAAACTTAATGTTTACTTTAACATCTGACATAGTAATTCCTCCAAAAATTTAATAAAAAAAGTCGCCCCTAATAATAGGGACGACTGTAGTGCCGTGTTACCACCCTGATTCACAAGTCGACAAATAGACTTGCCTCAGAAATAGGAGATAACGCTCCAAAGCGTATAGCGATTAAGCTATCATTAATAAAGGTAGTAACTTTAATGCTTTATTATGCATTTTCACCAACCATGCACTCTCTATAAATAAATCAAAAAAATTGTGTCCTTTTAATGTTTAAAATCAATTGTTAAGCATATTATACATTACTCTGAATAAACTGCCAAGTACTAATGGCGATAATTCGGCCCAACTAATTCAACTTCATACGTCAATGCACGAATTCTTTCCACCATACGTGTCGCCTTTATTTTATCGACCGTACCATCTTTCGTTACTGCATATAAATCGACCAACTGATCAATACTATAATTTGAACTGATAAACGTCGGTCGTTTTTCTGCCATTCGACTTTGAAGTATCGGTGTCAGTACTGTATCCCTACTCCATGCAGTAATATCTTCAGCACCGAGATCGTCTAACATTAACACATCCGCTTCTTTAAGCGCTCGAATTCTATCATCACTCGTATTGTCTTTAAACCCTGCACGAAGCTCTTGTAACAGTTCAGGTACATATATAATCATCGAGCTCACATTCTTCTCTTTTAACTCGTTCGCAAAACTCCCGAGGAAAAATGACTTCCCAACACCGAAGTTACCGTGAATGTATAACCCTCTATAGTCATTTTTACTCACAATATTATGGACCGTTTCAATCGATTTATGGATCACTTCTTCACGGTTTGACCCTTCGATAATATCTAAGTCATCAAAATGAGCGTTCACGATATCTTGAGAGATGAAAAAACTTTGAATCAGCTTTTGTTTTTCTTTGTACTTATCTCTCTCGACCTTAACTTTGCACGGTGTTAAATAGTGATGGATTTTGCCATTTCGAACTTCTAAGTTTATGACATAACCGTCTGGATGAGACTTACAATGACCATTTTCATCTTGAACACATTCTGAATCTTGTTCAACAAACTTTTTTATCATTAACATTTCGTCTTGAATCATCTCTCGAGTCACAGAGACACCAGAATCATTTACAAACTGTCTAAATTTTGGTGAATTGATGATCATTTCGTACGTTTCTTCATTACGTTCGTTATGTGCATTAAAAAGCGGATTGTTTTTCATCATATCGCTTAATGATTCCATTTATTTCACCTACAACTTTCTAAATCGGTCGATTGCTTCTTGAATCGATGTCGATTGTTTTTTTGTTACTTTTTTATTATGCATTGTCTGGTCTGAACTTTGTTTCTTTTGCTCATTAAACCATTTCGGTTCGACAATTTGACGCTTTACACGATAGTTACTTTTCTTTTTCGATTGGTTATTATAAAAAGTAAGCGCTGCATCTTTTGCTTCTTCAGCCGTTTGATATCCTTTACTTTCCCAATCTCTCGCGATTGTAAATACATAATTGTCAAATAATTGTCCGTCTTTTTGCATTAACGCATACTCTAACAGTACATTGATTACTCCGTTATTTAAATTCGTCTCTGTGACGAGTCGTGTTACGATTAGTTCATCGCTTCTTGATGGGTTGTTATTTCTTAACTGACGAATTCGAGTAACTGGACTAATACGGTCAAGCGACGTAAAGTAATCTTCATTTGTAGGTGTGTCTTCTGGTTGTAATTTTTCATCTTCTTTTTCATGTCGATAATAATCGAGTGCTGCACGTCTTAAAATATTTAAGTCGATACCTTTTGATTTGTCTGTTGATTTTACGATGATTTTTTTCATTTCATAAGCATTTAGATGAAAAAGCTCTGAGAGCTTGACGATATTTTCTCTCACAGACTGAGTAAAGAATTTACGGTCGACAAACGTTCCTCTTAAATGAGTAAATAGTACTTCAAAATCGAAGTCATCCTGTTCCACATTGCTACCTGTACTATTATTTCTACCTTCGTAATGATCTTCAGGTAATTTCAATGATTCTAAAGAAATATTTGAAAATACTTCAGTAAATTTACGACTAACGTCAGTGATATTATCTGGAAGTTTTGGATATTTCCAGTACTCTCTTTTTTTATTAAATAACTCACTACCGACTTTCGTATATAAAAACATACTCAGCATCGGATCGTTAAAAAACTCTGTTGCTGTTAACGGTTGTTTTACTTCGTAGAATAGTTGATCAATATGTGCGTCATCATTCACATACGTTTTAACCAAGCCAACCGCTTCTAATTTTTCAAGTTCTGATGAAAATATAGACAACGTCATATTCATTTCATCGATAATTTCGCTATGCATTCTAATTTCTAGCGGTTCAAACTTTCGGCTTGAATCATGTAAATAAATATAAATAGAAACTGCAACACTACCGAGAATCGGCATATATATATCATTTAACATCGTACGGTCATGTTCAGAAATATACTGCTGGTTATGGACGATAAACTCCGTACGTGGCGTTAGTGAACTACTCACCTTTTTCACCTTTTTCTAAATGCTTTAGCGCGTCCATGAGTTGGTTAATATCTGTAAACTCTCGGTACACACTCGCAAAACGAACGTATGCCACTTGATCCAGCTGCATCAATTCTTCCATAACGACTTCACCAATTTCAGTCGATGACACTTCATTTGTGTTTTTGTTTCTAAGTTTCTTCTCTACATTATCTACACACTTTTCTACTTCTTTAAAACTAATCGGTCGTTTTTCACATGATTTCATAAGACCGTCTAATAATTTATCTCTATCGAATTGTTCACGTGTATTGTCTTTTTTTATAACCATAAGAGGTGATAATTCAATACGTTCAAACGTTGTAAATCTTGCACCACAAGATTCACATTCACGTCTACGACGTATACTCGTCATATCATCTGTTTGACGTGAATCGATGACTTTTGTGTTTTCGTGACTACATACTGGGCATCGCATCAAATCACCTAATTCTTTTTTTATTAGTATAACATGATTGACTATTTATTAAATCGATTAAAAAACTCTCTATAAGATTGTCTTATAGAGAGTGGTTCTTTGAATTAAAGTTCTTTTGCAACACGTTCAACGAGTTCTACTGTACGCGTTGAGTAACCCCATTCGTTATCGTACCAAGAAAGTACTTTAACTTGGTTGTCACCCATAACCATCGTTAAATCAGAATCTACGATTGATGAACGTGAATCTGTGTTGAAGTCACTTGAAACAAGTGGCTCATCAGATACACCTAGGACACCTTTAAGATCTCCATTCGCAGCGTTTCTAAGCGCTTCGTTTACTTCTTCTTTCGTTACGTTTTTGTCTAACTCAACAACTAAGTCTACTAATGAAACGTTGTCAGTTGGAACACGTAATGCCATTCCGTCTAATTTACCTTCGAGTTCTGGTAATACGAGTGCAGTTGCTTTTGCTGCTCCAGTTGATGTTGGAACGATGTTTTCAGCTGCTGAACGCGCACGACGTAAATCTTTGTGTGGGTTGTCTAAAATTCTTTGGTCTGAAGTATACGCGTGAACTGTAGTTACTAACCCTTTTTTAATGCCAAATGAGTCGTTTAACACTTTAGCCACAGGCGCTAAACAGTTTGTCGTACATGAAGCGTTTGAGAATACGTCGTATTTTTCAACGTCTAAGTCTTTGTCGTTTACACCTAGTACAATTGTTTGAACGTCTCCACCTTTAGATGGACCAGTAAGTACGACTTTTTTCGCTCCTGCTGTTAAGTGTTTAGATGCTGTGTCACCGTGGTTAAATGCACCAGTTGCTTCAAATACGATGTCTACACCTAAATCTTTCCATGGTAAGTTTTCTGGGTTTCTGTCACGAGTGACTTTGATTTCTTTTCCGTCAACTACTAAAGTGTCATTATCTTTAGCTTCAACAGTTTTTTCCCATTTACCGTGAGTTGTGTCATAGTTTAGTAAGTGCGCTAAATCTTTTGCATCATAGCTAGCGTTTACTGCTACTAAGTTTAACGTATCTGATTCATGAACGATACGAAATACTTGTCTACCAATTCTTCCTAAACCATTAATCGCTACATTTGTCATAGTCAATAATCTCTCCTAGAATTTAGTCATGTTCATTATAGCATATCAGTCATTAAGTTGTTTAATAAAATCATCAATCTGATTATATAACGCTTCTTTCGTGTCGTTATTATTAAAGACGATGTCTGCACGTTTCTTTTTTTCTTCTAAAGATAGCTGTGACGCTATACGACGTCTTGCTTCTTCTTCAGTAAAATCGTTACGCGTCATCAGTCGATTTAATTGTGTTTTCTCATCGACATAGACGACGATGACTAAATCAAACTGGTCTTCGAGTTTGTTTTCATAAAGAAGCGGAATATCTGAAAATACGTGACCAGTTTGTAAATTTTTATTTTTGTCAGCGTTCATCTCTTTTCGAATGATCGGATGCGTAATCGAGTTTAATACAGCAAGTTCATCTTTATCGTTAAATACGATATGACCTAACTTCTCACGATTTAACGTACCGTCATCGTTTAAGATACCATTACCAAAGTGTTCGACGGTCTTTTTTAAACCTTCTGTTCCTTTATTTAAAACGTTTCTTGCATAGATATCTGCATCGAGCACGACGTATCCTTTATCTTTTAAATAATGACTAACTGTACTTTTACCGCTCGCAATGCCGCCTGTAATTCCGATTGATTTGTACATATT
This sequence comes from Nosocomiicoccus sp. HMSC059G07, assembly GCF_001815515.1. Taxonomy (NCBI): domain Bacteria; kingdom Bacillati; phylum Bacillota; class Bacilli; order Caryophanales; family Staphylococcaceae; genus Nosocomiicoccus; species Nosocomiicoccus sp. HMSC059G07. The sequence goes on along the minus strand of NZ_KV820808.1, from coordinate 51,180 downwards.
ATCACCTCTGACATGTCGTGCAGTAATACGTGTTACGCTGCCCGATTGTTTTCGTTTTTATTTCATGACCTTTCGGACAGAACTTTTGCCCGTATACTTTGAACTTTGTTTGCATACTACCGGATTCTCCCGTTGTACTTCTATAATCAGATATTGTCGATCCGCCAGCATTTAACGATAATTCAAACACTTCAACGATTTTATCAAATAATAGTTCTAATCTTTTTTTAGAAATATTTTTGACGCGCCTCGTCGGTAAAATCCCACTTCTATATAACGCTTCAGAAGCATAGATATTTCCAACACCTGGGATAATTTTAGCATCCATAATAATTGCCTTAATATATGAATTGTCATAACGGTTAGATTTTAACGTTTCGACGAAATAGTTTTTAGCCGTTTCTTCAGTACATTCAGGCGCCATATTTTTAAAAGGCAGAAAGTCGTTTAAATCACGAATCGTTCTTACTTCTCCAAACCTACGAATATCTGAGTAGACTAAAATTTGGCCATTGCTTAAATGAAACTGAACGTGCCAATGTTTTTTATAGTTCGCCTCAGTAATTTCATCAAGCGTGTTAACGATAAAGAAACCACCACTCATACCGAGGTGACTAATCATATATAATATGCCTTCATCATTCATAAGTTCAAAATACATATATTTACTACGACGTTTAATATTAATAATCGTTGAATTTCTTATATTTAAAAATGACTCGATTGGTTCTTTCACGATCGTCATTCGGTCATTTTTATGTCCGCTTATGACAGTGTCTGAAAAGACGACGTCTTTAATCTTTAAACCGATTAAAGACGTCAAACTTCTTTTTACGAGTTCAACTTCAGGTAATTCTGGCATATCATCTACTCCATTGTGTACCAATTTGGACCGTATTCATATTCAGCTTTTAATGGTACTTCCATCTCTAATGCGTGTTCCATAATATCTTTAATGAAGACGACGAAATCATCTACTTCTCTTTTTGGAATATCAAAGACAAGTTCGTCATGAATTTGTAGTAGTAATTCGGCATTGAACTTATCTTTTTGGTCACTCTCATAATAATTCACCATCGCAAGCTTAATAATATCAGCTGCTGTTCCTTGAATTGGAGAGTTCATTGCGATACGTTCTGAGAAGCTTCTCGCGTTAAAGTTACGTGAGTTTATATCCGGAACGTAACGTCTTCTACCAAGCAATGTCGATACGTAACCGTCGCGCTTTGCGTCTTGAACGATATATTTCATATACTCTTTCACGTTTACGAACGTATCGAGATACGTATCAATAAACGCTTTCGCTTCTTTACGCGTGATCCCAAGTTGTTGAGATAATCCGTAATCAGAAATACCGTACACGATACCGAAGTTTACCGCTTTGGCATTTGAACGCATTGTGCTCGTAACGTCACTCGAGTCGACGTTATACACGTTCGCTGCCGTCGTCGTGTGAATATCCTTGCCTACTTTGAATGCGTCGATCATCTTTTCATCTTTAGAAATCGATGCAAGGACTCTTAACTCGATTTGTGAATAGTCGAGTGATAATAATACGTTCTCTTCACTTTTTGGGACGAACGCTTTTCTAATTTTACGCCCTTCTTCTAATCGAATTGGGATGTTTTGTAAGTTTGGTTCAACACTAGATAGACGTCCCGTTTGAGCAAGCGTTTGGTTAAATCTCGTATGAATGCGCCCGTCTTCATGAATTTGTCCTTGTAATCCTATGACATACGTCGATTGTAATTTTTGAATTTCACGATACTCCAAAATAAAATCGATAATTTCATGTTGTGGACGTAACGCTTCTAATACATCCGCTGCTGTTGAGTAACCTGTCTTCGTCTTTTTAATTACTGGTAACTCTAAATGTTCAAATAACACTACACCGAGTTGTTTCGGTGAATTGATGTTAAACTCTTCTCCAGCGATTTCATAGATTTTACTTTTTAAGTGATCGAGACGTTCCTCTAACTCTGTTTCCATTTCTTTTAACGTATTAATATCTACTGTGATTCCTTTAATTTCCATTTCAGATAACACTTTAGATAAAGGAATTTCTAATTCTTTCCATATCGTAAACATATCATCATCTTTTAGTTTTTGTTCTAAAAGTGGTAATGCATGATGGATTGCTAAGGCTTTCTTTTCTGTAAAATCTTTCGTCTCTTCAATCGTTGGGTTTTTCTTACTACGCCCTTTACCGTAATGAGACTCGTCGCTATCGATTTGAATGTTAAATTGTTCAACAGTCGAACTGACATCTTCAATTTTTTTACCAGGATCAAGTAAAAATGCCCCGAGCATAATATCCTCTGTAAATTGATTAAATGAAACACCTAATTGATTTAAAAATGCGATTTGTCGTTTTAAGTCATACGTATTCACTGATTTTCTCGTCTTTAAAAACTCTTCGAGTTCGTTTTTATCTATATCTTCAGTAGCTATCACATAACTATTTTCACCATCAGTGACTACGAGTACAGTCGGTTCATTTAATAAGTAATTCGCTTCCTCACTCTCTAAATATAAAGAAACATCTTCACCGAGCATGTCTAAGCGGTCGACTCGATTTGCTTCAAAAGTCGTCGTATTCTTTACAGGCGACTCATTTAAGTTTTCAAGTAACGAATTGAATTCAAATTCTTTAAATACTTTAATTTTCGCATCGACGTCTTCAGGCGGAAGTTTTAAGTCGTCTAAACTAAATTTAAACGTCATATCTCTATAAATCGTTGCGAGTTCTTTAGACATAAATGCATCATCTTTAAAGTTCTCTAAATTCTCGCGCTGTTTACCTTTTAATTCTTCAATATGTTCGTAGACACCTTCGACTGAATCGTATTTTTTTAACAGCTTAATCGCGGTCTTTTCACCAATTCCAGGGACACCTGGGATATTATCAGACGTATCTCCCCATAAGCCTTTCATATCAATGATTTGTTCTGGGCGAAGCCCGTATTCTTCTTCAATAAACTCTGGTGTATATTTATCGATTTGAGTGACACCTTTTTTCGTAAAGTAAATCGTCACGTGTTCACTTGCGAGTTGAGTTAAGTCACGGTCACCGGTAACGATAATCGTCTCCATGCCGTTTTCATCGGCAATTTTAGATAACGAACCGATAATATCATCCGCTTCGTAATTCGCTTCTTCGTATCGTTTAATACCATATGCATCGATTAATTTACGAATCGGCGCAAACTGTTCCCCTAATTCTGGTGGTGTCTTTTGACGTCCACCTTTATACTCACCATACTTTTCATGTCTAAATGTCTTTTTACCTGCGTCAAACGCAATTAAAAAGTGAGTTGGATTTTCTTCACGTATAATTTTATCTAATATTTTTTGAAAACCAAAAATAGCATTCGTATGCAGTCCACTTTGGTTACTTAAAAGTGGAAGTCCATAAAATGCACGGAACGCTAAACTATTACCATCTATTAAAATTAACTTATCCATAGTTCGTCTCCTCTATGAGTGATTAGTTTTATTATACAAGTCGGTTACTTTCTTTCCAAATTAAAAAAGTTGTTTAATTTATCATTGTATTAATCATAGATTCGACTATATATAAATAAATGTTTTTAAACTTCTATAAGTTTTCTATTTGATATTTTAAAGATAATATCCGCAGTTTGTCTTACAAATTCTTCATCATGTGAAGTATATATAATTAACCCTCTATACGACCTGACAAGCTCCTCTAAAGATTGAATAACAGATATATCTAGAAAGTTCGTTGGCTCGTCTAATATTATTGTGTTCGAAGGTTTAATAAATGTGAGTGCTAGTTTTAAACGCGTAATTTCCCCACCACTCAAATTTGAAACTATCTTTCTAAAATCATTTCTTGTAAACCTTAATTTTAAAAGAACGTGCTCCAAAAAATCCACGTTATAATCTGAATGTTCTTGTAAATAGCTTAATATATTTTTATCGCTTTTTATTTCATAATCCATTTGATTGTATGCACTAACAACGATTTTAGAAGATATTTCGATTTGTTGGTTCCTATTTATAATATCACTTAAGAAGCTGGTTTTACCTACCCCATTCTCTCCTACAATTGAAATCTTTTTTCCATATGGAAATTGAAAACTAGCATTTTCAAGTAAAATTTTATTACCTTTAACGAGAGTATAATCTTGACTATAAATTGGTATCTTGTTATGAATATCAACAAGCTTTGACGTTGGAAAAATTATCGGTACTTTATCTTCTACTTGATCAACTTCCTTCATTCGCTCTAACTTACCCTCTAAGTCTTTCAATTTTTTAAACGCATTCTTTGCGACTACATCCTTTGGTTTACTTTGACCCAATCTTCCTGGATTATTTGTATCTTTTGTATTCTTTTTCTTTAATGATTCTGCATACGCTCTTTGCTGTGCAATCGATTGTACAAGTTCTTCCTTTTTAATTGTATAAGCTTTATATTCATTTTGTAGTGATATTTTCTCTAATTCTTTTTGTTCCAAATAATCATCATAGTTTCCAATATATTCTTTAACAGCTCCATCACTAATTTCCCAAATCTTTGTAGCTAATTCATTGATAAAATCACGACTATGACTGACGCACAAAATTGTACCATAATAGTATTTTAACTCTTTAGCTAATATATCAACCGACGTTTTATCAAGATGAGTAGTAGGCTCGTCTAAAATTAAACATTCTTTATACATCGAAATCGATTCTGTAATATTTATTTTCTTTAATTCTCCACCACTTAAACCTACTTGATTAGAAGGTACATTTAATTCATTCATTAAACGATAATCGATTTCAGAATTATATTCAAAATGATTTTTTTCGTTTTTCTGTTTTAAGTAACTAAAATCAAAATCATTTTGCAAATAGCCATTTTTTGATATTGGCACTAAACCTGTAATCACATTTAATAAAGTTGACTTACCTACACCATTATCACCGATAATAAAAACATTATCTCCTTCGTTAACTAAAAGTCTTTCTATATTAAATAAATGATTACCATCTAAATCAACACTTATATTTTTTAATTCAATCATGCTCACCATTCAAACCTCCTTTAGTCGTATACTTTTCGTAATGTAAGAACAGTAGATCCTACAATTATTAAGCCAAAGACAAAATTCACCAAAATATATAACCCAGCATCTAAAAGAATACTGAAAAAAAGCATACCTAGAGGCATAAACGTCATACTAAGAACACCCATAAGAGCAAATACTCTTCCTTTTAGCTCTTCTTTAATGTTGAGTTGATAGTAGGTCATTAAAGGTATATTTGAAAACTGCATCATTAATGTGATTAATAAACCTATACTCATAAATGTTAAGTATGCATTACTAGTAGAAAAATCAAACATCACAGGTATACTTAAAATAATAAATAGAAAGCCTATTAAAACAGAGCTTATTTTAATCATTCTTAGTGGTGAATCTTTTTGTTTAATTAATGAAAAAATAAAGCCGCCGAGTATCGATCCTAATCCAACAATTGCACTGAAAACTCCCAGTGCTTCTGGAGACATTTCATAATAATCTATAAGAATGGTTCTTGGATATATAAATACACTTGCACTAGAAAATCCTAAAGCGGCTGAGAAGATCATTAGTCGCTTAATAGTTGGCTCATTTTTTATATAAGAAAACCCATCTTTTATTTGAACAATAAAGCTTTGTTCGTCAGAATAATCCATTACATCTTTGTCATCAAATTTTAAAAAGTAATCACTAATAAAACTTACAAAGGCGAATATGGCCAGAATTAATATCGTAAATTTTAATCCAAGTAATCCATATAATAAACCACCTAAAATTGGCCCTGCTATATCCGAAACACTTAGCACCATTGAGTTATAACCATATACTTTTTGGATTTTCTCTTCATCGAATAATTGCGTAAAAGCAGTCTGAAATGAATTGTCTGCAAACTGATTAGAAAAAGTAAGAATAGCTGTCGCGAAGTAAATAACAACTATATTCATCTCAAACAACAAAAAATAAAGAAATATTATGAGTAAAATAGTTGAGTAAATAAACTCGTTCAATAATATAATTTTTCGATTATTTTTCGAATCAGAAAAAACACCAATAACCGGTAATGATATTAGCGATACGAGTACTGCTATTATTCCATTTAAAGCAAACAAAACAGCTGATCCAGTATGAGATAGTATCCAAAAACCGACGGCAAATACATATAGAGAATCGCTCGTACTTAAAAAGAATCTGCTAAATATATAAATTGACGTATTTAGTCTATGAGGCATATGTTCCACCACCTAAATATTTAATCTCGCCATAAATAGGAACACATTTTTAATTATTATGAATTGAATCCATTTTAATTGGATTTATCAAAAATGTTATCGTTTTCATACTATCATTTAAGCAATTCATTAACAAGTATCCTTTTACTTATATTTTCCAACAATACTAAATAATACTTAGGAAATAAAATACACATTTATTAGCTATGTAAATTAAATTTTAATTATAATAAAATCTCTCAATAGTTTTGTAATACACTATTGAGAGATTTATAATTTCTATGGATATATAATCGGCGCGTTTGGTCCAAGTGGTAATCCAAGTAGCATCCAAACGATTAGGAATATTGACCATGTGATTAAGAAAAATATTGAGTACGGTAGCATAATTGAAATTAATGTTCCGACTCCGATATCTTTTACATATTTATTGGCAAACGCGATAATGACTGCGAAGTACGTCATTAATGGTGTAATGATGTTTGTACTTGAGTCTGCGATACGATATGCCATTGTCGTTAATTCTGGTGAGTAACCGAGTTGCATTAATATTGGAACGAATATCGGTGCCATCATCGCCCATTTAGCTGATGCACTTCCGATGAATAAGTTAATGAATGCTGTAACTAAAATGAACCCTATAATTAAAGGAATCCCTTTTAAGTTTAAACTCTCAAGTAATTCTGCACCATAAACACCGATTACCATACCGATGTTACTTTCGGCGAAATATGCAACGAATTGACCAGCAGTAAATGCAAGTACGATAATTGTACCCATTGTGTTCATCGTATCTGTTAACTGATGCGCAACATCTTTTTCACCTTTAATCGTTTTTGTAACAAGACCATAAACGAGACCAGGTATAAAGAATAAAATTGCAATGATTGGTACTAAGCTTGACATGAACGGTGACTGGATAATCTGATCCATGTAACTACCTTCATCTCCACGCATTGGTGAGAATGGGAATGCAACGAGTAAAGAAACAAGTAATACTGAAACAATAATTGAAATAAATGCGTAAAGTAATCCTTTTTTCTCTAAATCGTTTAACGCATGCATATCTTCTGAATCATCTGTGTTTAAATATTTAGAGTCATACGTACCTAGACGTGGTTCGACGATTTTATCTGAAACGAACCAACCGACTAACGTTAACACGAACACACTCGCTGCGATAAAGTAATAGTTCATCGCGACGTTCATCGTCTCAACGTACGCTGGATCGATCATTTTAGCTGCGTCCATTGAAAGTTCTGCGAGCATCGCATCCGTACCACTTAGTAAGAGGTTCGCACTAAACCCTGCAGATACCCCAGCAAACGCTGCAGCAAGTCCTGCGATTGGGTGTCTACCAAGTGCTAAGAAAATAACTGCCCCTAGTGGTGGTAATACAACGTATCCTGCGTCACTTGCGAGTGACGACATAATCCCTGCAAACACTAACCCTGCAGTAATTAAAGACTTCGGAATTGCTAAGATGAAACCACGTAACGCTGCAGAAATTAAACCAGAGCGTTCTGCGATACCAATACCAAGCATCGTTGTAAGTACGACACCTAATGGTGCGAAGTTGATAAAGTTATCGACCATATTTTCAAATATATATGTAATTCCGTCTTTACTTAATAAGTTATTGACCTCAATGATTTCGTTTTTGTCACCTGGATGCGCGACTGAAATTCCTATCGCAGATAAAATCGCAGAAGCGACTAATGTTAAAACCGCAAGTAGGAAAAACAAAGTCACAGGGTGTGGTAACCTATTACCAGATTTCTCAACGAAGTCGAGAAACTTCTGGAACACGCCACCCTTTTTATTAATGTTCTCCATATATAAACCCCCATTAAAAGTATATATCTGTCTATTCTGTCAGAAAATATACAATATTTCAATAGGGGTTTAAGTATATCTCATATTCAAATGTTTAATTGAACTTCCTTTTCTCGTACTCTTCTAATCCTTCATTTCTAAGAATACAAGCCGGGCACTCTCCACACCCTGATCCTTTTATACCGTTATAACACGTGAGCGTTTCATTTTTAACATAATCAAATACACCGAGTTCATCTGCCATTTCCCACACTTCACTTTTATCCTTATCCATAAGTGGTGTGTCAATTTTAATATGACGATCGAGTCCTAGATGTATCGCATGCTCTAACGCTGTAACAAAGTCACTTCTACAATCCGGATAACCACTAAAATCAGTTTCACTGACACCTGTTACAATCGTATCAGCACCGATTTGATACGCCGCGATACTCGCGATATTAAAAAATAATATGTTTCGACCAGGGACAAATGTATTCGGCACGTCACCATCTGATTTTATGTCGATATCTCTCGTTAACGCATTTTCTGTTAAATCGTTAATTAACGATACATCGATACAAGTGTTTTTTACGTTAAAATCTTTTGAGATTTTTTGAGCGATTTCAACTTCTTCAGCGTGTCTTTGATTATAGTGAAAAGTCATTGTTTCTACTTCATCGTAATGTTTTAATGCGTATGCTAAACATGTCGTACTGTCTTGACCACCACTAAATACAATTAATGCTTTAGACATATAAACTTCCTATCTATTATCAATTTTTTCAGGATACATATCGTGTTCAAAAAGACGTTTTTCAGCCATTTTTTCAAATTTCGTTCCTGGTTTACCGTAGTTTGCATATGGATCGATTGAAATTCCACCTCGCGGTGTGAATTTACCCCACACTTCAATATATTTTGGATCCATTAAGTCGATTAAATCTCTCATAATCGTGTTCACAGCTGCTTCATGAAAGCCTCCATGATTTCTATAGCTAAATAAGTATAACTTTAAAGATTTACTCTCTACCATTTTAATATCAGGGATATAACTAATATAAATCGTTGCGAAATCTGGTTGATTCGTCATCGGACACAGTGTCGTAAATTCTGGACAATTAAACTTCACCATATAATCCATTTCAGGATGACTATTATCAAACGTCTCTAACACACTGTTATCATACGTTGTCGGATATTGAACATTTTGATTTCCGAGTAATGTTAAGTCTTTCATTGTGTCGTCTTTCATTATAATTCTCCTTTAATTATAGTCTTATCCAGTATATAAGAAACAAATAAAAAATAGAACCACTGATGTGGTTCTATATACTCTCTATTACATGTTTTCTACTAATAAGTCACCGAACTCAGAAGTTTTCACTTCTGTTGCATTGTCCATTAGTCTCGCGAAGTCGTATGTGACTGTTTTGTTAGCAATTGTCGTTTCCATAGATTTGTTAATTAACTCAGCTGCTTCTTTCCAACCGAGGTGTTCTAACATAAGTACTGCAGATAAAATTACTGATGACGGGTTCACAACGTCTAAACCAGCATATTTAGGTGCTGTACCATGAGTCGCTTCAAAGATTGCATGTCCTGTGTCGTAGTTAATGTTCGCACCTGGTGCGATCCCTACTCCACCAACTTGTGCTGCAAGCGCGTCAGAGATGTAGTCTCCGTTTAAGTTCATCGTTGCAACAACTGAGTGATCTAATGGATTTAATAGAATTTGTTGTAAGAAGATATCTGCGATTGAGTCCTGGATAATGACCTTACCTGCTTTAACCGCTTCATCTTGTGCTTTGTTTGCAGCTTCTTTACCTTCTTTTTCAACGATTCTATCGTATTCATCCCATGTGAATACTTTGTCACCATATTCTCTTTCAGCTAACTCGTAACCCCATTTTTTAAATCCACCTTCAGTGAATTTCATGATGTTACCTTTATGAACGAGTGTAACAGTCGGTTTATTATGCACTAGTGCATATTCAATTGCTGCTCTAATTAAGCGTTCAGAACCTTCTTTAGATACTGGTTTAACACCAATTCCAGATGTTTCTGGGAAACGAATGTTAGTCACATTCATTTCATCTTGTAAGAAGTTGATCAGCTTTTTAGCATCATCGCTACCTGATTCAAACTCGATACCAGCATAAATGTCTTCAGTGTTTTCACGGAAAATCGCCATATCGACGTCTTCAGGATTTTTAACTGGTGACGGTACACCGCTGTAATGTCTTACTGGACGTAAGCATACGTAGAGATCAAGTTGTTGTCTTAACGCAACGTTTAATGAACGGATACCTCCACCGATTGGTGTAGTAAGTGGTCCTTTAATTGCGATTAAGTACTCACTAATTTTGTCGAGTGTATCTTGTGGTAACCACTCGCCAGTTTTATCGAATGCTTTTTGTCCTGCGTAAACTTCTAACCATTCAATTTTCTTTTCACCGTTGTACGCTTTTTCAACAGCGCTATCGATTACTTTTTTAGCTGCTGGCCAAATATCTTTACCGATTCCGTCTCCTTCAATAAAAGGAATAATTGGTGTGTTTGGTACGTTTAAAACGCCGTCTTTTAAAGTAATTTTCTCTGCCATTATATAATCTCCTTTATGTGTATAAAATTATCTACTTTCAATTGGTTCGTATTTTCTACTCGTATATCCAGTGTACTCTGCGCGTGGACGAATGAGTCGGTTATTTGCATATTGTTCTAACATATGTGCAAGCCAACCTGACGTACGGCTGACAGCGAATATTGGAGTAAATAAATCATGTGAAATACCCATTGAGTGATACACTGATGCACTGAAGAAATCGACGTTTGGTAATAACCCTTTTTCTTCTTCTACAATTTCAGCGATGCGTGTCGACATTTCGTATAATTCAGGTTCACCTGTCTCTTCAGTTAACTTACGAGACATTTCTTTTAAGTACTTCGCACGCGGATCTCCTTCTTTATATACGCGGTGTCCGATACCCATAATTTTCTCTTTGTTTTCAAGCTTTTTATGGATATATTCGTCAACTTTATCTAAACTACCGATTTCAGTTAACATGTTCATCACTTGTTCGTTTGCACCGCCGTGTAGTGGTCCTTTTAATGCTCCAATCGCAGCAACTGTTCCTGAATATAAGTCAGATAACGTCGCAACACATACGCGAGCAGTAAATGTCGATGCGTTAATTTCGTGATCAGCGTGTAAAATAAGTGCTTTTTCCATCGCTTCGACTTGTACATCTGTCGGCTCTTCACCGTATAACATATATAAGAAGTTTTTAGCAAAGCCGTATTCTTCTTTAGGTTTAACAACATCTAAACCTTTTCTAAAGCGGTCAAAGTTAGCAACAATCGCAGGAATCGCTCCTTGAATACGGATTGATTTATTCTTGTTTGCTTCTTCAGTTAAAATATCCGCTTCATCGTCAAGCATACCTAGATATGAAATTGACGTTCTTAATGCAGCCATCGGCTGATTACCTGTTTTAGCGAAAATTTTAAATACTTCTTCGTCTTCATGAGCGAGTGACATATATTTAAATAAGTCCGCTTCAAATTGTTTTAACTCTTCTTCGTTTGGTAAGCGGTCGTTCCATAGTAAATAAACGACTTCTTCAAACGTTGCATTTTCGGCTAAGTCATCAATTTCATAACCAGCATATGTTAGCTGAGTTCCGATAATAGAACTAATTCTTGACTCTCCAATTACTACACCTTCTAAACCAGCTTTCATTTCAGGCATAGAATTTAACCCCCCATATATCTTTAAACGATTTATTTAATTTCATTATAGCAAACTTTGTATATAGGTGCTTACGTTTAATTCATACACTTATTTGTGAATTTTATATCAAAGACTATTGTGACGGTTGATATAGAACGGTCTTAAAACATAGAATCATTTATATTTTTTAACTATAACTAAAAATTAAGTTTCTTATACTTTTTAATAAGTTTAATTTATAACTAAAAAGAGAGTAGATAAACTACTCTCCTTTCGGTACTTCTATTTGTTCTACTTCCCCAATGTTTTCAAATGTTGCAAAGCCTTTAATATCATAATTTTCTTTATCGTCACTTAAGATACCTTCGACATCTGCACGCACGACCTTATAGTCGGCATTCACTTGAAGTGTTAATGATAAATTTTCAACATCATAATCTTGTAAATTAGATGCAAGTTCATTACTAAATATAGATAAATCTTCAATTGTCAGTAAATCGTAAGTAATGACGTAAACATCTTTATCTGTCTTAAGATCGCCTTTTGGTAATTCTTTAAGTTTTTCAACTAGCTCACTATACGTTAATGGATTTAGTTCAATGTCACTCGTTTCAAATTCACCATTTGTTAAGACTTTCTTTTCACCATTTACATCATATAATGTAAAGACCGAGTCAGAGGCATCAACTTCAAACTTTACATTTTCATCATTATCAATAGTAACTATAAAGTTTAATTCGTCTTCATCGTTCATCGTAAGCGTCCCACGCTCTTCATAAGAAATCACATCTTGGTTGTTCGCGACAACTTCGTCGATTAACGATTCTGACGTCATAGATTTATCTTGTTTAACTTCTTTTACTTCTTCTTCACCATCATTACTATTACTACATGCACTTAAAAGTAACGTTGCTGAAAAAATACTTATGACAAGCTTTTTCATTCGTATCCTCCTCAATTACAGTACGTCTGCATGTCCACTATAAACGACATGCTGTTCACTGTCGACAGTTACTTTCATGCCTGGTTTTAATATGTCAAACGCATCTGTTGCTCCAACGATTGTCGGTAACTCTAAATTTAAACCGACGATTGCTCCAGGACTTGTTAGACCACCTTCAACAGTAATTAACCCTGCCGCTTTCACTAAGTGTGGTGTCATTATACCATCAACTTTTTCTAGTAAAACGATTTTCCCTGTCGTATCGATTTTGGCAAGTTCATCATATGATTTCGCCATAACTACTTCACCGTAGCCAGTTAATTTTCCTATTCCTTGAGCGGTGATTAACGTATCTCCAACGACGTGTAACTTCATTAAGTTTGTCGTTCCAGCTTGTCCTGTCGGCACACCAGCTGTGATAATAATTAAATCACCTTCATTAGCGTATCCTTTTTCAACGACAGATTGCACTGAACCGTTGAGTACTTCATCTGTATTACTTAACTTTGGAGCAACAATCGGTTGAACGCCCCATACGAGTTCAAGCTGTCTAGCGACATAATCATATGGAGTGACTGCGATAATATCACACTGTGGACGATATTTTGAAATCATTTTTGCAGTATGTCCAGATTCAGTTGCCGCAACAATTGCACGACAGTTTAAGTTTAACGCAGTATGTGCTGCGGAAACTCCAATTGCTGTCGTTACTGTAGTATCTTGGACTTTCGTACGATCTGATAATAGCTTCTTATAATCTTGTGCTGCTTCACTTGACGTCGCAATGTTTGCCATCGTCGTTACAGCTTCTACTGGATATTCACCAGCTGCAGTTTCTCCAGATAACATGACTGCGTCACTTCCGTCGTATATTGCATTCGCAACGTCACTAGCTTCTGCACGTGTACAGCGCGGATTATGTTGCATTGAATCTAACATTTGTGTTGCTGTAATGACTGGTTTCCCTGCAAAGTTACATTTTTTAATAAGTTCTTTTTGTGCAAGTGGTACAGCTTCGGTCGGGATTTCAACACCTAGATCTCCACGAGCAACCATTAAACCGTCTGATACGAGTAAAATTTCGTCGATATTATCGATACCTTCTTGGTTTTCAATTTTAGGAATGATTTTAATGTAGCTACCGTTGTTTCCTTCAAGAAGTTCACGAATTTTTAATACGTCATCTTTTTTACGGATAAATGACGGTGCGATGAAATCTACTTCGTTTTCAATACCAAATAAAATGTCACTTTCATCTTTTTCAGTCATCGACGGTAAGTTCACTTTAACTTGAGGAACGTTTACGCCTTTTTTATTTTTTACTTCACCTTCATTTAAAACTGTCGTATGAATGACTTCGTTATCATAGTCAAGCTCATCGATTTTTAAAGTAATAATTCCGTCATCGATTAAAATCTCGTCTCCTACTTTTACATCGTGAATCAGACCATTATAAGAAATAGAAATTTTTTCAGAATCTCCGAGTACTTCATTCATATGAACGGCAAGCTTTTGATTTTTAACAAGATGAACAACACCGTCTTTCATATTGTGAGTTCTAATCTCAGGACCTTTTGTATCGAGTAGAATACCGATGTGTTTTTCAAGTTTTTTTGAAACTTTTCGAATCCTCTTAATACGATTTAAATGCTCTTCATGGTCACCGTGTGAAAAGTTCAGTCTCGCGATGTTCATACCAGCGTGCATTAATTTTTCTAATGTTTCTTCACTTTCTGATGCTGGTCCAATCGTACAAATTATTTTAGTTCTACGCATAATATCCTCCTAAATAGATAACTCATTAATTATATCAATGAGTGATATATCAATTTTCTTTTCATGATTTAAAACCGTATCGTAATCGACATGTTTTATTGAGTTTTGTGTTAAGTACACCATTTGTCCAGATTGTCCTTCTAGTAATAAATTGACAGCTTCATATCCGAATCTAGAAGCAAGTATACGGTCTTTTGAAGACGGTCGTCCCCCTCTTTGAATGTGTCCAAGGACACTAATTCGTGATTCAATATTTAATTGTTCACTTAATAGTTTACTACATTTTTCTGCAGACATAACCCCTTCTGCAACGATTATTATCGAATGTGTTTTCCCACGTTCAATCCCTCGTTTAATTTTTGTAGCAACGTCGTTTATATTATATGGTACTTCTGGTATTAAAACCGACTCTGCACCACTTGCGATGCCGCTATATAATGCGAGCATTCCACTATCTCTACCCATAACTTCAATAATAAATGTACGTTCGTGGCTCGTTGCTGTATCTCTTATTCTATCGACGGCTTCAACAACTGTGTTTAATGCTGAATCAAATCCAATTGAGCTTTCAGTAAACGGAATGTCGTTATCGATTGTTGCTGGAATCGCTATTGTTTTAATTCCGTGTTTTTCAAGTGCATACGCACCTCTAAACGTCCCGTCTCCTCCGATGACAACGAGTCCTTCTATTTCAAACTCTTTTAAAATTTTAACTGCCATTTGCTGTATTTCTTCATCTTTAAATTCGTTACAGCGAGCAGAATATAATGCCGTTCCACCACGCTGAATAATATCACCGACGTCGGATAATTCCATGCGTTTAATATCTCCACGGATCAAACCTAAAAAGCCGTGGGAGATTCCAAATACTTGTAACCCTCTATTAATACTAGTACGTACGACAGCTCGAACTGCTGCGTTCATGCCAGGTGCATCTCCACCACTAGTTAATACTGCAATACGTTTCACAATTACACACTTCTTTCTATTTATAAAAATAACTCTCTTACTAAGTATTCTACTTAAAAGAGAGTTAAATTTGTATTAATTATCTTCAACTTTAAAATCACCGATCGCCATATACTTTTCAAATCGTACATCAAGACGTGATGAATCGTCGATTTCACTTAATTGTTCAAGACCATTTATAATCGCTTCTTTTGTTTGTTTATATACGAACGGTTTGTCGACGTGTGCACCGCCCTCCGGTTCTTCAATTACAAAATCAGCAACGCCTAACTCGTAAAGGTCTGCAGCTGTTAACTTTAATGATTTTGCTGCTACTTCTTTTAACGATGCATCTTTAAATAAAATACTCGCAGCACCTTCAGGAGAAATGACTGAATACGTACTGTTTTCTAGCATATAAAGATGATCACATACGCCAATTCCTAGCGCTCCTCCAGATCCACCTTCACCGATAACAATAGAAATGATCGGGACGTTAAATCCAGCCATCTTTACGAGGTTTTTAGCAATCGCTTCACTTTGTCCGCGTTCTTCTGCTTCTTTACCTGGATACGCACCTTTCGTATCGATAAATGTAACGATTGGACGTTTAAACTTTTCTGCTTGCTCCATTAACCTGAGTGCTTTACGGTAACCTTCAGGATGTGGCATACCGAAGTTGCGTTTAATGTTTTCTCTTGTCGACATCCCGCGTTGGTGACCGATAACAGTCACTGGTGTGCCGTTAATGCTTGCGACACCACCGATAATTGCACGGTCATCTCCATACGCACGGTCTCCAGCAAACTCGATAAATTCATCGCAAATTGCTTCGATGTATTCTAACGTCGTTGGACGCTCTAACTTTCTAGCAAGCTCTACTTGCTGCCAAGGTGTTAGTGTGCGTGTCATCATCTTAATTTTATCGTTTAGTGCATCGATTTCTTTTGATAAATCGATATTGTTTTTTTCTTCATAACCTTTTAACTCTTCGATTCTGTCTTTTAAATCTTGTACAGTATCTCTTCTCGTTTCAGACATACACTCACCCCTAACTATGCAACCTTAATATTTGAGCTAATACAGATCTCATTTCCGTTCGGTCTACCACTTTGTCGAGTTGACCGTGTTCGATTAAAAACTCTGCCGTTTGGAAATCTTTCGGCAATTTCTCTTTGATCGTCTCTTCAATTACTCGGCGCCCAGCAAATCCAATTAACGCACCGCTTTCCGCTAAGTTAATATCACCGACAGATGCAAAAGACGCACTGACTCCACCTGTTGTTGGATGCGTCATATATGCGACATATAATAGTCCGTGACTAGAATGGCGCTCTATCGCTACAGATACTTTTGCCATCTGCATTAACGATAAAATACCTTCTTGCATTCTCGCTCCACCACTTGCTGTGAACACGATGACGGGTAAACGATGGTCCGTTGCATAGTTAAATGCTTGTGCGAGCATTTCACCAACCGCACTTCCCATACTACCCATGCGGACGCGTGTATCCATCACAGCGATCACGACTTCGTGTCCGTCAATTTCTCCATGTGCAACACGAAGCGCTTCATTGAGCCCCGTTCGACGCTTATCGTTTTCTAACTTTGACACGTAATTCGGGAAGTTTAATGGGTTTTTCGACGTAATATTTGTGAATAATAACTTTTTACTATTTTTATCGAATAATGCGTCGAGACGCTCGTCACTAGTGATTGGGAAATGATACTCACATTTTGGACACACGTGGACATTACTTACTAACTCTTTTGTATAGAGTAAGCTTTTACACTGTGGACATTTTGTCATTACTGGTTCTGAATCTTTATATGTTCCTTTTTTGGTCGGTTCGTTTACTTTTTTGTTAAGTTTATAAAATAAGTCTTTTAACATAATTTCCCCTCGACATTTTGTTAATCTGTATATTTTTTAATGATCGTATAAATTGTAGATAATATTAAATTATCCGATTCTTCAACCGTTTTTTTGCCGTCATATTTTTCATCGATATATCGTTCGAATAATTCGTTGATTTCCATTAACTCATCACGTTGTGCATCCGTTTTAATTAAAAATCGTCCGATGATATCAAATAATCGATGTTCTTTAAAATCAGCGAGATATGTACCTTCTCCAATTTTCACGTGAACGACACCTAACATTTCTAACGCTCTTAAAGCTTCACGTACACTTTGACGCGAAACGTTTAGCTCTTCTTTTAAATATCGTTCACTTGGAAGTCGGTCTCCAGGTTGAATATTCGTCTCACGAATGATTTTTTCTAGTTCAGTTAAAATATATTCAAATCTAGTTTTCTGGTTCATTTTATACCTGCCATTTCAGTGGTCGTACCACTGATAATAACATGATTTAAATTTTCAAGCAATTTTCATTTCATAAAACGTACATTTTCTTTTCCTAACAGATTAATAAGTCGATTTAAATTGTTATGTTGCATGTGTCCAAGTTTCGTTTGTTCCATATCAAAAACTGGAATTCCTTCCGATGATAACAGCTTTTTAAACTGCGTATCTTCGTAATTTCTTACATAGACATACTTCGTATCTTTAATATAATTTCTTATAAAATTATCCACAATATATAACCTTGAGATGATTAATTGTTTTTTATCTCTGTACTCATCCATCCGACCGTCGATTACGAGTATATCTTGTTGAAGTTTTGATAAGTTGATCATATAGTCTTTCGGGAAAAGTACCGCATCCATTTCAGTATGCCCGTCTGTGATTGATACGTAAGCCATGTCGTCATTTTTCTTCGTTCTTATTTGTCTCACACTAAGTATAGAAACGAGAAAAATACCTCGTTGTTTATTAGACTTATGATCGAGTAATGAAAACGGAATATATTGAACATCATTATGTTTTGTAATGATTGGATGCTCTGAAATATTAAATCCAAGCATTTCGGTTTCTCCATCGATGAGTTCTTGTTGGGCCATTTCTTCGACGTCTTCATCCTCAGGGCGAATTATTGTTAAACCGAGCACCATGTCGAGTAAATTAATTTGGTCTACGCCATCTTTAATGGAATCTAATGCTTTTTTAGATTGTTGTAATAACGACTTTCTCGAGCGATTAAAGTCATCGAACGCACCTGAAAGAATTAAAGCGCGAAGTTGTCTTTCGTTTAATCTTATACCTAACTGATTCATACGTGATACAAAATCGTACACGTCTTCAAACTGTTTCTCTTTTCTTGCTTCAACAATTGCATTTGAGATATCTTTCGTTATATATTTAATCATCGAAAATCCGAGACGTAATCCGTCTTTGCTCGTATTGTTATAAAACGACTCATGAATACTTGGTCGTTTTATATGAACCTTTAATCGTTTTAACTCACGTAACGTATTTGCAAGTTTTTCTTCTTTCGTCTTATGGTCAAGCAGCATGACCGCATAAAACTCTTCCGGGAAATGTGCTTTTATATACGCCATTCTGTACGTAATTAACGCATAGACGAGCGCGTGACTTTTTGGAAAACCGTAATCAGCGAATTTTAAAATTAAATCAAATAAGTGTTCACTCACTTCACGGCTATAGTGATTCCTCTCAGCGCCTTCAATGAACTTACTTTTTTCACGCATTAACTCGTCGCGGTTCTTTTTCGCCATCGCGCGTCGTGTAATATCCGCTTCTTGCAAACTAAACCCTGCAATTTTTCGAGTCGTCTGCATAATTTGTTCCTGAAATATCATGACTCCGTACGTATCTTTTAAAATTTCTTTTAAATCATCATGCGGATAAATGACTTTTTTTGAAGAATGTTTAATGTCGATGATATGGTCGATTTGTTTCATCGGACCTGGTCTGTACATCGCAAGAACGAGCGCAAGATCGAGTAAACTATTCGGTTTGTAACGTTCGATTACTTTCGTAATTCCATCAGATTCTAATTGGAATATACCAGCTGTCATTCCAGCAGATAATAGTCGAAATGTTTTTTTATCGTCTAAAGGTATTTTATTTACGTCAAAATCGTGATTACGTGTTTTGATACGAGTACTCATATAGCGAATTAACGACAGCGTCTGTAAACTTAAGACGTCGATTTTTAAAAGCCCAACTTTTTCACAGTCTTCCATCGGCCACTGACTTATGACACCTGTTTCATTAAACATGATTGGTATTTCTTCGTTTAAAGGATTTCTACCAAGCAGTACCCCACTAGCATGAATTGAAGTGTTTCGTGGTAAGTTTTCTATTTTTAATGCGTATTTTTTTAACAGCTTATATTTAACATTTGTTTCAATTAAGTTGTTAAATCTGTCAGAGTTAAATGCTTGTTCAAGGTCAACATTATTTTCATCGATAATGTTTGAAATTTCTTTTAGTTCACTGTCATTAAAGCTAAATATACGGCCCACTTCACGCGCAGCACTTTTAGCTGTCATATTGTTATAAGTTAAAATGTTCGCAACGTGCATTTCGCCGTATTTTTGCTGTAAATAATCGATTACTTTCGGACGATCGACAGATGCAAAGTCGATATCGATATCTGGCATCGTGACACGCTCTTCGTTTAAAAATCGTTCAAATAGTAAATCGTACTCGATCGGATCAATGTCAGTAATATCAAGTAAATACGCGACTAAACTCGCTCCAGATGACCCACGACCTGGACCGACATAAATTTCATTGTTTTTACAATATCTGATGAGATCTGAAACGATTAAAAAATAATCTGCAAATCCCATGTTGACGATTGTTGTATATTCTTTATTTAGTCGGTCACGGTATGCGTCTGTCATATGTCCTATTTTACGTTTTATCGCATCTTTTAATTCTTCTTTTAATAACTCTTCACTTGACCCTTCTGTAAACTTCGGTAGTGTATATTCCACTTTCGGCAGATAGACGTCACATTTATCGACGATTTCTTTGTTCGTTTCTAAATAATCACTATATTTAGCGACATCCGCTTGTAGTTTAATAAAGTCGTCACCGTCTGTTTCGTTTAAATATTGTAAGTCTATTTTTTCGTTCTCTTTAATGGCATTTAATACGTTAACGACTGCAGCATCACTTTTTTTATAGTAGTAACTCGGACGAATGTAGGCTTTTTTATACGTACTATTAACAGTATGCGCAGTATACTTATCCTCGTCAGGGATGTTTATATATTCAAAGATGTTAAGTCCTTCATCATTTTTAAGAACCGCAATACAGTCTGTAATATCGCTTAGAAATGATAATGGAATGACTTCAGTTTTTTTATAACTAATTCTAGAAGATAGTTTAGATAGAAAATAAAAACCTTTTAAACTTTTTGCATACAACACAATATCGCTCGTCTTAAAATCATCTTCTATACTAATCTCTAGTCCAACGATAGGTTTTATATCATTTGTCTGTGCTTTTTGTAAAAACTCATATGCACCGTGCATACTATTGAAGTCCGTAATCGCAACAGAACGCTGGTCGTCTTCTTTTAAAATATTTATAAGGCGATCAATTTGAATATTACTATTTAAAAATTCATAGCTACTATGCACATTTAAATTGATCATTCGTATTCACTCCGCCTCTTATAATTTTTCTTCTAACTTTTCAATTAACAGCTGTAAATCTTCTCTTCTTCTGAAACGAACGCCACTTGCGTGTTTGTGTCCGCCACCACCAAAATGTTGCGCAACGTCATTAATCGGCACATCTTTAGAACGTAGACGTACACGGATATCATTTTCTGTTTCAAGTGCCATAAACCAAACTTTAACTTCTTCAACTTCTCTAAACACATTCACTTGTAACGCAGCATTCGCCTCATCTACCCCGTACTTTTCACGGTCTTCAATCGACACAAAGACACTGAGTACACCTCTATCTGTTAAGTTAAAGTTGCTGATTAAAAACCCAGTAAATTTAAAGTCTTCTAACGATTTTTTGTACAGTTCTAGTAATAGACTATTCGTGTCTAAACCCCCTTTAGAAATGTCACTCATGACGTCATAAGTCGTTTCATGTGAATTATATAAAAATCGACCAGTGTCTCCGACAATTCCTAAATACGCGAGTGACTTAACGTCCTCATTAATAGCGTCACTATCAAATAACGATAAAAACATATATAACAGTTCACACGTTGAAGACACAGATGTTTCTACGATATTAACATCTCCGTATGGCTCGACATTTGGATGGTGGTCGATTTTAATAACGTACTGACCATTTCTATAATCTCCGTCGTAGTCGATTCTTTCGACGTTAGCCGTGTCTAAAATAATAACGAGATCTTCGTTAGTAATTTCGCCATCGTCAAGTTCACCCATAAATTCTAAGTTCTCTTCAGTACTTCCGAGAGCGCGTACTTTTTTCTCTGGAAACTTATTGAGTAAAAACTTTTTTAAAGCGAGTTGAGATCCTAAAGCATCTGGATCTGGACGAATATGTCGTAAAATCACAATCGAATTTGCGGATTCAATTTTTTGAAACGCTTCATTTTTATATTGATTTAGTGATGATAATTGATTTAAAAATTTGTAAAACATATAAAAACACCTCAGTAATAGTTGTGATATTCCCTTTAAGCAATTATACTACAGTAGAATGGAGTTGTAATAATGAGCACTGGTTTTCAATTGTTAATTACTACATTAGTCACAGCGCTAATCGTAAGTTTCTTAATGTTCTTCATCTACAAAGTACGTCAAATTCGTACGAAACGAGACGTGAGAAAAGCTTACTATAACGCGATGGCTAGATTATGGTTTGGCGTGTTTTTAATCATCTTCGGTACAAACTCAATCGTTCAGTTTAATACGGTTGTGACATATATAATCGGTGGTATTTTTATCGTTTTAGGAATTATTAACGTGACACACTTTAACAAAGCACGTAAATACTTTAAATCAAACTTACCGATTGAAGATGAAGCATACGACAAACTCAATAAACAATAAGATTATGTAGAAACCATCTAACAAAAAAGTTAGGTGGTTTTTTTAAATTTTAAAATGACAATAGCGTAATTTTTTTATATGATTAATATATCACTGATTTGTAAGGAGTTTGTTATGGAACGTATTTATACTGGTAAAACGAAAGATGTATTTAAAGATACGAACGGAGATATCGTCCTCTATTTTAAAGATGATATGACAGGTAAAGACGGAGTGTTTGATCCAGGTGAAAACCAAGTTGGTCTGACTGTAGAAGGTTCAGGTCGTGCTGGATTAGAAATGACATCTCACTTCTTTAACATTTTAAAAGATAAAAATATCCCAACACACTACATTTCAAGCGACTTAGATAAAAAAGAAATGCGCGTAAATGAAATCGAAAACTTCGGAGATGGATTAGAAGTCATCTGCCGATACGTTGCGGTTGGTAGTTACTACAGACGCTATGGTAAATACATTGAAAACGGCACAGTATTAAAATCACCTGTCGTAGAATTTACGTTAAAAGACGATGAACGACAAGATCCAGTCGCATCAAAAGAAACGCTCGATATATTAGGACTCCTCACAAACAAAGAGTACGACGAAATCGAATCACTCACGATCCAAATTTGTGACATCATTAAATACGAGCTACTCAAAAAAGACTTAGAACTCTACGACATTAAACTCGAATTCGGTAGAGATAAAGAAACAGGCGACATCTTATTAATCGACGAAATCTCTGGTGGAAACATGCGCGTTTATAAAGGCGACGAAAACATCCACCCACTTGATATCGGTAAGATTTTATTTAACTAATTAGAACTAAAATAAAAACACCCCAACCCGCGACGTGATCTAACACTTCGCCTCGGTGATGGGGTGTTTTATCTTGTTTAGTAAAAGAATCGTTGTTCGTGTGTTTTGGATGAAAAACTCAGGTGTGGTTGAGTTTTTATTCATCAAAATAGTATTAATTCTCTTTTGACGAGATATAATTAACAAAAATTTCGCGATTTTGTTAGATAT
>NZ_KV820808.1:0-27669 GCF_001815515.1 Nosocomiicoccus sp. HMSC059G07 | reverse complement strand
TGTTAATTATCCTAATATATTTAACAAAATTTCAGCTAAATGCTGCATTTTTGTAAATAAGGATGAAAAGCCCGGTTTCGATTGTGTAATTAATCTCTAAATTAATATAAACGCTCTTTCGCCGAAATTTAATTAACAAAAATTTCGCGATTTTGTTAGATATCCTGATTTATTTAACAAATTTCAGACTCAACGCCCCATTTTTGTTAAATATAATTTTTTATCTAACAAATTTCGCCCGCCACAGCCGATTTTTGTTAATTATCCTAATATATTTAACAAATTTTCACCTACATGACTAATTTTTGTTAATTAAGATGAAAAAACACAAAGTCCACCCGACCTTAACCTCACCTCGAGATTATTTAAACGTCACCGCTTCACCTGGCTTTAAAATCTGGCACTCTGTTTTGAGCGCTTGTTTAAAGTTTTCCGGTTCTTGTTCAATTGGTGGGAATGTATTGTAATGTACAGGCACTACAACACGTGGCTGAATTAATTCGTCTGTTGCGTGAATCGCGTCGCTAATTCCCATTGTAAAGTGGTCACCGATTGGTACGAATGCAACATCGATCTCACCATTTAATGTACTGATGAGTTTTAAATCACTAAAGATTGCTGTATCCCCTACATGATATATCTTTTTTTCGCCAAGAGTTAAAATGATTCCTGTAGGCATTCCGCCGTAATGAACGTTTCCGTCATCGTCTGTATAGCTTGATGAATGGAATGCTTGCACGAATTTTACTTTGATACTATCAAACGACTTCTCTCCACCGATGTTCATGCCTACCGTGTTTAATCCTTGAGTTTCTAAATATCCCGCTAATTCAACTGGCGCAATAACTGTTGCATCGTTGTTTTTAGCAATTTCAACCGTGTCTCCAACGTGGTCATTATGTGCATGCGTGAGTAAAATATAATCTACCTTTACGTCTTCAACTTTTAAATCTGTTAATTCATTTCCAGTGATGAAAGGATCGAAAATCCCTTTTACACCATCGTGTTCAAACTGAACGACTGAATGTCCGTGATACGTTACTTTTGTCATTATATTTCCTCCTTTATATACTGTATTTATAACCGAATTTTTAAAAGATTAACCATATAGATGTGCTATATTATGTTAGAGGTGTTGTTATGACTACTATTTTTAAAGTTAATTCATTGACTGAATCTGAGGACTTCGTATTTTTTACAAATCACCAATTAGAATCTAATCCACTCGTTGCAAAGATGTATAAAATGATGCATCAAAATTCGACTGTTCTAATTTCACTCAACTATTTAAATGAATTAGATCCTTTTATTATTCAAAACATTCATTATGAAACGATAAAAGAAACGGATAGCATCGATGGTTACGTGACGGATCAATGTATCGTCAAGAATGAATTAGACAGTAACTTTTTAAGAGAACTGTCAACGATGGTTAAGGATAAACACCTAATTATCGGCCCGTCGTTTTCCAATATCCCATACTTTTTACAGTCTAAAAATTTAGAGTTAGCCATTCAGCATAACGCAACTGCAGTCATGTATGATGTGAGAAATATAGATTTTAAAAACTATAACGAATTAAAGCCGCTCGCAAAACTAAAGTCATTTGCGAGAAAGCGTATTGAAATTATCCCAGTCGTTGAATCCGTAGAAAAAAGAGATGAGCTACAATCACTCATCCCTTTTCAAACAGTCTGTATATTAGATTAATGAATCAATTTCAACGTATTCTAAATCTTGTGCTTCTGCAACAGCTTTATAAGTCACGTGACCTTTATACACGTTGAAGCCTTCTTTAAGTCCTGCGTTACGTTTTGCCGCTTCTTCAGCACCTAAGTTTGCGATTTGAAGACCGTATTGTAACGTAGCGTTTGTTAATGCGATTGTTGACGTTCTAGGTACTGCACCTGGCATGTTCGCAACTGTGTAGTGAATTACACCGTGTTTCACGTACGTTGGGTCGTCGTGAGTTGTAATGCGGTCAGATGTTTCAAAGTTACCGCCTTGGTCGATTGCGATGTCAACAACGACTGAACCGTCACCCATGTTTTTAATCATTTCTTCAGTCACTAATACAGGAGCTTTTGCACCTGGAATTAACACTGAACCAATGACGACGTCACTCGACTCAACTTCTTTTTTAATGTTCATCGGTGTAGACATTAACGTCTGCACTGAATCACCAAATAACTCATCTAACTCTCTTAAACGATGTGGGTTTAAATCTAAAATTGTAACTCTCGCACCGAGTCCAACCGCAATTTTCGCTGCGTTTGTACCTGCGTTACCTCCACCGATTATCGTAAC
This sequence comes from Nosocomiicoccus sp. HMSC059G07, assembly GCF_001815515.1. Taxonomy (NCBI): domain Bacteria; kingdom Bacillati; phylum Bacillota; class Bacilli; order Caryophanales; family Staphylococcaceae; genus Nosocomiicoccus; species Nosocomiicoccus sp. HMSC059G07. The sequence continues at coordinate 25,362 of NZ_KV820808.1, read as the reverse complement.
TTTACCACGGTCTACTCCAGGTACACCTGCAAGTAAAATACCACGTCCACCTTTAATTGCTGATAAATTTTCTACCGCCACTTGAGTTGCCATACGTCCAGCAACTTCACTCATCGGTTGTAATAGTGGTAATCCACCAAATCTGTCGACGATTGTTTCATAAGCAATCGCTGTAACCTTTTTATCAATTAAGGCTTTCGTTAAGTCGACCTCTGGTGCTAAGTGGAAGTACGTAAAGATAATTTGGTCTTCTTTAAAGAAATCGAACTCTTCTTTAAGTGGTTCTTTAACTTTAACGACCATATCAACGTCCCATGCTTCTTTTGCTGATGAAACAATTGTTGCTCCTTTTTCTACATACTCTTCATTAGTGAAGAAAGAACCAACACCAGCATCAGATTCAATACGCACTTCGTGTCCTGCTTGGACAAATGCATATGCTGCATCCGGCGTAAGCCCAACACGGTTTTCGTTGTTTTTAATTTCCTTAGGTACACCAATAATCATGAAGTATAACCCCTTTTCTTTTGTTATGAAAACTCTTTCTTTATTTTATATTAACATACTCATTCATAAAAATGTTATCGTTATCATACAAAATTTGGTAAAATAAAATTAACAGTACAAGTTAGCAAATTTTAATTACTATTTGATTATTTTTAGTCGCTAAAGGGTATAGTGTACTGAAAGTTAAGGAGGAAATGACATGTTAGATTACAAAAACATTTTAATCGCAGTCGATGGATCACACGAAGCAGAGTGGGCATTTGAAAAAGCTGTTAACTTAGCTAAGAAAACGGACGCACGTTTAATCGTCGCAAACGTTATTGATACGAGAAGTTACGCATCAGTTGAAGCGTATGATCGTACGATTTCAGCACGTGCTAAAAACTTTGCAGATAAGCTTTTACAAGGCTATAAAGAAAAAGCACTGGCTGACGGTGTATTAGATGTCGTTACACTCGTAGAATACGGTTCACCGAAATCAGTGATTCCTAAAAAAATTGTTAAAGACACCAATGCAGACTTAGTTGTCGTTGGTTCTACAGGTTTAAACGCAGTTGAACGATTCATTATTGGATCGGTCTCTGAAGCTATTGTACGTCATGCACCATGTGATGTATTAGTTGTAAGAACTGAAACTTTACCTGAAGATTTTGAACCGACAGTCGCAACAGATGAGCTCGTTCAAAATGAAGTAAATTAATTCCCATGAAAATAGCCTCTACTTTTTAAAAAGTAGAGGCTTATTTTTATATTACTCCTTAAATAACACTTTTGTTTCTGTATATTCTTCGATACCGATCCAACCGATTTCTTTACCGATACCAGACTGTTTATAACCACCGAATGGTGCGGCTGGATTTCTTGCTGCACCGTTTATAACGATACTACCTGTGCGTAATTTTTTGGCAACGTCATATGCTTCTTCGTCATTTTCGCCAAATACTGCACCATATAACCCGTACGTCGTATCATTTGCGATTTCTATCGCTTCATCGACATCGTTATATGTGATAATCGATAAAACGGGTCCAAATATTTCTTCTTGTGCGATTTTACTGTTGTTATCGACTTTCGTAAATACCGTCGGTTCGACGTAATATCCTTTGTCTTCACTTTCTACTCTACCGCCACCAATTAGTAACGTCGCTTCTTTTTTACCGCTTTCGATATAGTCATACACGCGTTCTTGAGCTTCTTTAGAGATGACTGGTCCAATCGTATTGTTTTCATCTTCAGGATTTCCAACACGTACGTTTTCTTCGACATACTGTTTAACGTATCCTTCAACTTCTTCGAGTCGAGATTCTGGGACGATTAAACGCGTAAGTGCTGAACACGCTTGTCCTGCGTTGTTAATAATCGCGTCCATCGATTGTTTTACTGCTCTTTTAGCATCACCTTTAGGAAGTAAAATGTTCGGTGATTTTCCTCCGAGTTCTAAGTGTATGTTTTTAATATTACTTTTTGCTTGTTCATAAATGCCTCGACCTACTTTAGTAGATCCAGTAAATGAAATCATATCAACTTTTTCATGTCCAGTTAACGCATCTCCAACTTCACTACCAGACCCAGGGACGATATTAAATACACCTTTTGGAAGGCTTGTTTTATCTATCACTTCAGCAAGTAAAAATGCTGAAACTGGAGTTTTCGTACTCGGTTTTAGTACGACTGTGGCACCAGCGAGTAAAAGACATGTAAGTTTTCTTTGAATCTGATTCAGTGGGAAGTTCCATGGTGTTACTGCTGCTACAACCCCGACACCTTCACGTACTAGATCAAATCCTTCATGATGTTCTGTGAATTTTACTTTATCCGCGTTTTCAAGTGCGAGTGTCATCTCTTTGATTACTTGTTCCACCTGAGCTGATTTTGTGTAATTATATGAACTTCCTAGTTCTTGTCGAATGACTTTCTCAAAGTCTTCTTGTCTCTCTTTAATACCGTTTAAAATTTCTTCAACGTATTTTTGACGCTCTTCATAAGACGTTTCATTGAAGCTTTTAAATGCACGCGCTGCTGCTTCGACTGCTTTATCGACGTCTTCACTATTTGCTTTAGCAACCGTTGTAAAAATTTCTTCTGTCGCTGGATTCTCAACTTCAATCACGTCAGACGTTGATGGTGTGACCCACTCGCCGTCAATATATATTTTGTCGTATTTCATTTCATAAACCCTCCTTAAGGTTTGTATTACTATTCTATCCGTTTAGTCATTTAAACAAACATCTGATTATTTTTCATGCCACGCTTCAACTGTTGATAAAAATTGTTTCATACTGTCTTTGTCTTTAAAATCAGGGATATCTCCGATTAAAACATCTTTATTATTTAATGCCACGTGCCCTTTTTTCAGAACGATTAACGACTTTTGACTTTTTTCGTCTTTAAAAATAGTCTTCGGTAAGTTTAAGAACATGAGTAACGTCACATCTTCTTTTATATACGTTTTAAACGTTTCTTGATTTTCGGTTAAGATGTTAGAAGGTACTGTAAAAATACCGATTCCGTCTTCTTTTGCTTTATTCATCCCCGCTTCAATCATTAAAAGATGCGCAAAGCTTTTACCTTCTTTAAACGCTGTCGTATACCCTTCAACCTCTACCGGATAAAAACCGACGGGTAAATCTCCAACGACTAAATCAACTGGCTCGATAAAGTTTTGTTCGATAATATTTTGTGGATATATCTTCATATGTGTCTCTAAAAACTCACATAGATTTGCATTTAATTCAGCGAGCGTCGGATCGATTTCGACACCGTTTAACTGTAATTCTGAATTTAACTCACTTAACGTCATCGATAAATGGCCAGATCCACTCCCGACATCTAACACCGAACCGCTACTATTTTCATTTAGTACGTTACCGATATACCCGATTGTGTACCCGATGACGTCTGGAGTTAGTTGATGGTTCGGTTGTACTTGCTCTTCTTTTAACTGCTTTAAATAAGCAAACTGAAATGCTTTTCGCTTCTCTATTTTTGTACCTGTTACGTCTACTTCTAATAATGCTTGAGACAATGATTCTATTCGCGATAAGCCAGTATGTTCATGAATATCATCTGTTTTATTTACTAATGCTTCGTATATTTTTTCTAAATTACTGAGTTCCATTAAAAAGTTCACCTCTAAAAAAATAAGGACTATTCTTTCGAATAGCCCTATTATAACAATTGATTAAATATTTTTTAAAGCGTCAATTGCTTTGTCATAATCTGGTTCGTTTGTACCTTCAGGTACGTATTCTACGTAGACAACATTATCGTCTTCGTCTAATACGAATACACTTCTCGCTTGTAAACGTAAATGTGGCATTAGCGTACCGAATTGTTTCGCAAATGATAGATCTTTATGATCTGAAAAAGTCACTGCATTTTCGATACCTTCATCTGCACAAAAACGTTTTTGAGCGAATGGTAAGTCGTTTGAAATTGTAATTAACTGTGTGTTTTCAACATCTGCTGCTTTATTATAAAATGTTTTCGTTTGAACTTGGCAAACTCCTGTATCAAGAGAGGGTACAACACTAATCAGCTTTTTTGTACCTGCATATTCTTTTAACGGTTCTACATCTTTTAATTCGCTATTCACGACATTAAAACTATCGATATGTTGACCAACTTCAACAGCTTTTCCGTCTAATTTAACTTCATTTCCACCAAAAGTAATTGTCGTCATAAATTAAACCAGCCCTTCTTTTCTATTAGTCTCTACATCCACAGTATATTCAACCTCTTTTGAGTTTACAACTAATGTGTCTCCGATAAAATCATGAAGTCCCATTCGATTTTCGTTAAATAAAATCATTAAGTACGGTAAGTTTAATAATGCTTGCGTAATATATCGACCGATAAGTTCTCGATATAATACTTGAGCAAATGTTAACTCGTACCCTTTACTTGAAACAACACGAATACCGAAAATCATTTTTCCTAACGTTTGGCCAAAGAAATATGTCATTAAAACGAAGTAAAGGAAAAATACGACCGCTACGACAATGCTACGTATTGAAATTGCGTCAAAAATAACATTTTGATTCATGACGCCTAGCATCGTTAAAATCGGAATAATTGCGATTTGGCGTACCGACCATAAGACGATGAGATCAACGATATATGCGAGGAGACGTATTAACGTATCTGCAACAGGGTAACCCATTTCTTTTTGCAAGATCACTGTTTCTCTTTTCATAATCTCACTCCTTACTCATCATATAAGTACATCGGTTTTGGACCTTGGCGTTTATTGATTAAGTTTTCAACGATTAACGCATCTGAATCGTTAAATAATTGTTTCACGATGCTCGGTCCGTTAAAATTGAACATTGAAAAACGACCTGAACCATAACCATACGTATAAACCTGTGGATTGTCTGAACCAATCTCTTCTTTTAAATCAGCGAGCGCGTCATCAAAGTATCCAATCTCATCTACAAGTCCGTTGTCAATGGCATCACTTCCAAGATATACACGTCCATCTGCTAATTTACGTACTTCTTCTTCACTCATGTTACGCCCTTCAGCAACAACTTTTACGAACTCATCAAACATCGTATCTACCATGTGCTGAACGTATTCTTTTTCTTCTTTAGATGGAGTTTTTGCTCCTGATAACATATCTTTCATATCGCCTGATGTATATGTGTTAAACTTTACGCCGTATTTTTCAGCAAGCTCACTGTAATCGATACTTTGCATAATTACGCCGATTGAACCAGTGATCGTTTCGTTACTTGCGTAAATTTTATTTGCAGGTGCTGAGACATAATATCCACCACTTGCTGCCATGTTACCCATTGAGCTGTAGATAATTTTCCCTTTATCTTTTGCGATTTTTAAGTACTTGTACACTTCAGCACTTTCAAATACTCCACCACCTGGTGAATTTACGTCGAGTAAAATTGCTTTCACTGAATCATCTTCAATAATTTCTTTTAAAGCATCAACTGTTAAACGATGATTATAACCCGCTACTCCAGAAAATAATCCGCTACCTTGCGGTGTATCTTGAATGACGCCGTCTACACTAATGACCGCGATTCTATTTGACGGGTCACCTTCTTCAATAACGCTAACAGGTGAATCATCTGCAAGACTACTAAATAAGTCTTCAAATTGATCTTTTTGGAATACATTAAATACGCTCATTACAACGCCTGAAATCAGTAAGGCAATTGCTGCGACTAATGCAATCGTTCGTTTCATAAGTTCATCTCCTTTAATATCTGTATGAGTTAGTATAACACAGTGGATTACAGTAAATCCTCAAATTCTGTAGATTCTTGTTCGTTTTTTGATGTGTATGTTGTGATTTGATTTAACGCATCTTCGATGAGTGGTTCAAAGTCGACATTAGATTCATATTTTATGACCGTATCTAGATTGGGTGATGTCTTTGGTTGTTTTGGTTTAAAAATAGTACAACAATCTTCAAACGGTAATATTGAAGTTTCATACGTGCCGTAATTCACTGCTTTTTGTATTATTTCATTCTTTTCATATGTGAGTAATGGTCGTAGTACTGGGAAATTTGTCACTGCATTAATCGTATTCATACTCGTTAATGTTTGCGATGCAACTTGTCCAATATTCTCTCCATTTACGACCGCTTCCGCACCGATTTTACGTGCGAGACGTTCTGCGATGATTAACATAATACGTCGCGTTGTCGTCATCGAATATCCATCAGGTATTTTATCGTAAATAGTCGTTTGAATATTTGTAAATGGTACGATATGCATTTTAATATCGACACCGGTTTTATCGGCCAAAATATCTACAAGTGTTTTTACCTTTTCTAACGACTGCTCACTCGTATACGGTGGAGAGAAAAAGTGAATTGCTTCAATTTCAACACCTCTACGCATAATCTCAAATCCAGCGACTGGGCTATCGATTCCACCAGAAAGCATTAAAACAGTTTTACCACCTGTTCCAAGTGGTAATCCACCGACCCCGTCATACACTTCACTGTACATATAAATTCCGTCATAACGAATTTCTATCATAATCGTATGATCTGGATGATTTATATTCACTGGTCGATTTGTTTCTTTTACGACGTGACCACCGATTAACTGCTGAATTTCATGTGTCTTTAAATGGTACGCTTTGTCGATACGTTTTACTTCAACTTTAAATGTATCGTCCTCTTTAAATGTTGACTCTAATAGTAATGCATTTTCTTTCATCGCTTCATCCGTTTTTTCAAGACGAATAATTGGCGACATGCTTAATATTCCGTTCACGTGTTTTAATCGATTGATGACTTCATATGCATCTTCATTTTCTAGATCGATGTACATTCTATCTCTATTCGCACGGATAACGATGTCAAGCCCTTCTAAAGCACGTTCGATTTGCGACACTAATTTACCGATAAACATCTTTCTATTTTTCTTTTTTAACGTAAGTTCGCCGTAACGAACAAGTAGTAAATCATATTTCAACGATGACATCTCCTAATTCTTTATATATTTCATCAAATACTTTTATAAACGTATCTATTTCACTTTCAGTCGTATACTGTCCCATCGTAAGACGGATACTTCCTTCAATCACACGTAACGGATTTCCCATCGCGATGAGTGTTTCGTTCGGTGCGTTACGTTGTGACGCACATGCACTCGTTGTAGATACATAAATATCACGTTTACTTAGTGCGTTCACAATGACTTCACCTTTAGCACCTGTAATCGACAGGTTAATATAATGTGGTACATGTTTAGGCTGGATATATACCCCTTCATATTGTCGAAGCGCCTCACGTATTTTATCGTTAAACGAATTCAACTTATTATACGTATCTTCCATCGTTTCAAAAGATAAACGTAGTGCTTTCGCAGTAGACGCGATACCAGGTAAGTTTACCGTACCACTTCTCACGTTATATTCATGTCCGCCACCGTACATCACTGGATTTAACTGCGCAATATTTTTAACAAATAATCCACCTACACCTTTAACGCCATAAAACTTATGCGCTGAAAACGACACAGCATCCACCCCGCGATAATCGATATTTACCTTACCGACAGCTTGGGTTGCATCGACATGTAAAAATGCTCTGTTATATTGCTTGATGACGTCAACAATTTTCTCGATCGGTTGAATACTCCCGATAATATTGTTAACTGCAATAACCGATACAAAGATTACATCATCCGACATCTTTTCTTGTAAATCTTTGATATCAATGATTCCCTCCGGTGTCGTATCAATAAATACTAATTCGATCCCATCAATATGTCTCAGTACTTCGATAACACTCGGATGTTCAAGTTCTGAAACGAGCACCGTTCGACCGAATTGTTTTTTCTTTTTAATGACGCTTTGAATCACGATGTTATTACTTTCTGTGGCTCCAGAAGTAAATAGTAAGTCGTAATCATTTAATTTAAATAGTTGCTTGATCTGTGTTCTAGAAGCTTCAAGAAGCTTTCTCGCTTCTTGTCCACCTTTACTTAAACTTGCTGTATTATAAAAATATTTTCGATTTACCGTGTCATACGTCTGTAAGACGTCGTCTAATGGACATGTCGTTGCTGCGTTGTCAAAATAAATCATTGTTTCCTTCACCTACCATAAAAAAGACTTAGGAATGCTCCTAAGTCTCTCATCTGTTTTCATATGAGTCGATGATACGCTTTACTGCATCTTCATCAACTTCTCGTAATGCATGTTCTGCAATTTGAAGTGCACGTTTATATCTATTTTCATTGAATAAACGCGTCGCTTCTTCAATTTCACCATCTAATGTACTGTTATCTTTACGATAACGGTTTGCGTATTGAATAATTAACTCAGACAGTTCAGAGTCGTGAATGACTTCATACGCTTCTTGCTCGAAGTTGTTTAATAAAATAACTGCTTTATCGACTTTTTCTTTAATATAACGAACATTTAACGGACGACGTTCAAGATATCTATCGATTTCTTTCACTTCGTTATCGAGTTCATGCTTCATAACGATAAACTGCTCTGGAATTCTCACAAGGTTTGACGTCGTTAATCTATGCATGACTTCTTCTTTTTTGTCATCGATTAAGTTCGTATTATCGATTGCTTCCTCTTCATCGTATTTTAACGACTGTAAGTAATCTAGTACATCTTCTTGCTTGTCATTAATATCTTCAATCGTATGATCGATGTGTTCTAAGTTATCGATAATCTGACTATAGCGCGTCGTATTTTTATTAACTTCAGACTCAATATCTGCATACATCGTAACGAGATCTTCGATTTCGTATTCATATTTATGAATTGTTTGAATTTCTCTATCATTAATATAATATGCATCTTTAATAAAGTTAATTTCAGTACGTAATGACATGTTTGTGTCTTTCGCTTTAAACAGCATATCACTCACTTTGTCACGTAAATCATCGAACTTAATTTTCGCTTCGACTTCGTGTTCAATTAAGTCATACATATCATCGAGTTCGCTGTGAATACGTTCTAAATCTTCTTCCGCTTCTTCTAATTCTAATTTTGCAATTTTAGGCTCGATTAAATTTAATTCTGTACGTAAGCGTGATAGCGTCGTATCGACTTTGATATGCTCTAAATCATATCCGTCTAATCTTAACTCTCTACAACCATAACGGACTTCTTGAAATTGTGTTGGTAAGTCTTTTTGAACTTCTTTAATAAGCGCAGGGATTTTCTCCATACTCTCTTTTAAATTCGTAAGTTCTTCGTGAATTTCTACGATATGATCGTGTGCGTTATTGTAATTCCCCTCATCGATGAGTGTGTTGTACTTCTCTAGTTCTGGTTCATATGAGTTGATTAACGATTCTAATGGTTTTCTCGAGTCACCGAATTTATGGCCATCTGCTAAAACGTCACGGTTTTCTTCTCTTTGAAGCGTAACCGACTCTTCATATAACTCTTTGCTCTCATCATTTTGTTTCATAAAGTCGTTAATTTCAACTGTTAACGCATCATATGTAGTCTCGATATTACCGATATGTTGAACGGCATTATCTTCGTTCTTTTTACTATCACTAAATTTAAATTTCTTTAAATTTTCATTTGCAGCTTTAAAATTGCTTTCTGCATGCGTCTTATTGTTGGATAACGCATCTTTCCATCTCTCATCCAAGTGTTCGTATAATTCTTTTGCCTCTCCATGTAGATTGTATGTTTTTAATTTTTCTAAATCTAAATGAAATGGTAATTGAATTACATCTTGTAATCGTGCTTCTTCTTTCTGTACTTCTTCAAGTTTTGATTTTCTTAAAAACAACAGTAATCCGATTACTATAATAACAAGGATAATCAGTCCAATTAAAATGTAAACCCACATACAATTACCCTCCTCAACTTATTATCAATTATAGACTAATTCTTTGAAAGAAAAAACAATAAACAGTATAATTTTTAAAAATGTAACAGTTACTTTAGGAGGATATACAATGTTTGATGATATTCAGCTTAAAAACTATTCAGAACTACACGGAGCACTCGATGCATTACTTGAGGAAAACTTAAACATAACTGCTAATTTGGCAAATGCTTCTGCACTACTTAACCACTTTCTAAAAGATATTAACTGGGTCGGGTTTTATTTATACGATGAAGAATTAGAAAAACTCGTCCTTGGTCCGTTCCAAGGAAAACCTGCATGTACGACTATTGAAGTTGGTAAAGGTGTTTGTGGAACTGCTTATAGAGGTAACGACGTATTTATCGTTGATAACGTCGAAGAATTCCCAGGCCATATCGCGTGTGACGCTCGTAGTAAATCAGAAATCGTATTACCGATCTATAAAGACGATAAAGGAATCGGAGTGTTAGATATCGATGCACCGATTTATGAACGATTCGATGAAGAAGACCGCGTTGGTTTAATCGAAGTCGTAGAGATAATTAAAAAGTATTTATAATCGATAAACTGTTGACAAAACGTAGAGATTCAAGTAATATAATAAATTGTGTAAATGAACAATATAAGTAGCAGGTATTTATTCTATGACCTTATGTGATTAGCGGTTGCGATGTGTTGTGTAACCAATGCTATGAGGCGAAGACACTTTGAATCACATACCCATAGAAGTAACTACCCCTTATGATGTTATTTGCATAAATATATCATTAAGGAGGAGTCACTAATGGCTCGTTATACAGGATCGACTTGGAAAAAGTCACGTCGCCTAGGTATTTCATTATCAGGCACAGGTAAAGAATTAGAAAAGCGTCCATACGCTCCAGGTCAACATGGACCAAACCAAAGAGTTAAACTCTCAGAATACGGTTTACAATTAAAAGAGAAGCAAAAGCTTCGTTACATGCATGGAATTAACGAACGTCAATTCCGTACATTATTCGATCGTGCAGGTAAAATGCCTGGAATTCACGGTGAAAACTTCATGATCTTACTTGCTTCACGTTTAGACAACGTAGTATTACGTTTAGGTTTAGCTAAAACACAACGTCAAGCACGTCAATTAGTAAACCACGGACACATCACTGTTAACGGTAAAGTATTAGACATCCCGTCTTACCAGCTTTCACCAGGTGAAACAGTTGCTGTACGTGAAAAATCACAAAAATTAAACATCATCGAAGAAGCTATCGAATTCAACAACTTTGTTCCTGAATATCTAAACTTCGATGCTGACAAATTAGAAGGTACATTCGTACGTCAACCAGAACGTAGCGAATTATCAGCTGAAATTAACGAACAATTAATCGTTGAGTACTATTCAAGATAATAATTACCAGCCTCCAAAACGTCTGTTTTTGGAGGCTTTTTTACAACTTTATTAGGAGAAACTATGAAGAAAGTATATTTTACAATTGCGTTGCCTGTTCTATTTTTACTTACGGGTTGTTCAAATGAACCAGTAGAACATTCTCAGAATTCCGATGTTAGTGAAATGAGATCTTCTGTTGCCAGAGAGGAAGTCACAGATGGAAAACAATATTTGGAGAATAAGACTGCATATTTAAGAGATGTTAATGTAACAATTCTTGAATCCGAAGTAATTCCAATGGGCACATATGAATATCAAGAAAATGCTCAACTTGTTATTACATACGAAGTAAAAAATAAAACAAATGAAGATATTAATCCTCTATATGGATATATGATCGCTTTTGATGCTTTTCAAGAAGAGGAAAATGCATTAAAGCGCTTAGATGTCGGCCCTACTCCATATATGAATAAATATGACTGGGCACTAGAAACTCAGTTAGACATTATTAAAAAAGATGGTTCTTTAAAAAACATAATTGCGTATGACTTAAGAGACACAGAGACACCAGTTACTTTAATTGCTTCTGACGATGTTTCAGGAGATTATCTCGGTGAAATAATCATACATGTAAAATAAAATTTTAGGTTCTAAACTATATCTCTATCTAATGAGATCAATGTGCATTTCTTGTCATCCTACTCGTCACAACTATGTAAAATAAATAAATATTAAGTATAATAAAAAGGAATAGATATTATATTTAGAGAAAATATTATTTAGGAGGCTTTTTAATGAGTACAACATTACCTGCTTGTCCAAGTTGTAATCAGGAGTATACATATGAGGATGGTCAATTGTATATTTGTCCAATGTGTGGTCATGAATGGACGAAGGATTCTCAACTTGAGCTTGAGGAATCTCAACTCGTTCGTGATGCTCATGGAACGATTTTAAACGATGGTGATTCGATCACAGTTATTAAGGACCTAAAAGTTAAAGGTTCTTCTGATTCGATTAAAAAAGGAACAAATGTTAAAAGTATTAGACTAATAGAACCTGAAGACGGACATGATATTGAATGTAAGATTCCGGGCTTTGGTCAGATGAAGTTAAAATCAGAATTTGTAAAGAAGATATAGTATAAAAGCCACTAAGATAGTCAATACTATCTTAGTGGTCTTATTCTTATCTTCTACCTAATTTTAATGCTCCGATGATTAGTGGAATTTGAAGTGGAAGGCGTCCGTATAGTACGTATGGATTTGCTTCAGTACCTGGTTTAAATGGAATTTTCTTTAAAGCCATATAAACATTTGCTGGAAATACTGCAATCATAAATAATGCGATAAGCTTTCCGTATATGTTATTTTTACTTTTCACCCATAATAAAACCGAAAATAGTATTTCTAATACACCAGTAAATTTTACGATAAACGTCTTACAAGGTAATACTGATGGGACGATTCTTCTAAATCCTTCTAAATTAATAAAGTGTAATACTCCTGCACCCATTAATAAAATTGAGTATAATATTCTAAACGTTACTTTCATATAAAAACTTCCTTTCACTAATATAATAAAATAAATTTAAAGGTGATTCTATGATTATGCATGATTTTACAGTTCAAACACTTTGGAATAATAGAAGAAATTCTACAGGAGAATTTAAAGCGGATCATTTAAATGGAAATATTTCAATACCAAGTTCACTTGGTGGGCCTGGTAATGCTTCAAATCCAGATGAGTTGTTAGTTGCGGCCGCTTCAAGTTGCTATATTATTAGTCTGTCTGCAGCGTTAGAGCGTGCGAGATTTACTGACGTTACGATTGAACTAACATCTATCGGTACCGCTTCTTTAAGTGATGATGGACAATTTAAAATGGAAAAAATTACGCATCGCCCGACTATTTCAGTGAATGAAACTGATAAACTTCATAAACGAATCGATCGTTTAATTGAAATCGCAGATCGAAATTGTATGGTGTCTAAAGCAATACGAGGTAATGTTGAAATTATTATTGAACCAATCATTAATTAACGTTGCGGTTTCTAAATACTTCAACTAAAATTTAACTAATACTCTTTTTAGGTGATGTTATGAACACGTACTTAATATTATCGATTATATTTGCTTTAATCACACTGTACTTTTTTACGATAACTGTAAAAAAGTCACTCCATGAGCGTACTGCGATGTGGGCAGGATTTACAGTAGTTAGTTTAGTAATTACAACAATCGTTATCGGGTTATATCAACAAGAGCGGTTATATTATAATCCAAAAGAAATTCCAGATAACGTGATGAGTCAACAAATACAAGACGTAGTACATGCATATAATTTACAAGATGACTATTATGAAGCGGATATCCCGAAGTTTAAAAAAGGAGAATATCGTGCAAATACGCCTTTGAAGTTCTCTAACTACAAAGTGACGAACATTGTGAAAAAACCAAGAGGACAATATATTACGATTGAAAAGGACAATAATTCCGTCGTAATTTATGACCCAGTAGGAAAAAGAAACATTAAACTCGAACAACAATACACATTTATTGGATCACCAAGTTTGTCGTATCCATTCGTAGTAAAACTACATTACAATAAAGAAGAAAATTCAAAGTTTAAACTTTTTTAACACTCTCAAAATGCTATGAGAGTGTTTTTTTATAATTTATTTATATTTTATTAGCTTTTCTAAAGGAAACTAATTATAATCTAATTAATATATATAAGTTATATTGTATATATTAATTAGAAAGGAGGAATTTATCAAATGAATTTGAGCCTATTTCGTAAAAATGAAATGATTTATTTTTTTATAATGTATCTAATATGTTACATCATAAATATTTCTCTTTTAAAAATTGATTATATATTAATTGATGAAAATGAAATATTTCGTGGTTTCGCTGATCTATTTATAATATTAAGAATACCAATATCAATAATTTTTTCTTTCGTGATAGTGCTATTACATTATCAATTTTTTGTAAAAAAGAAAGTGGAAATAGTCTCAAGATTTATAGTCGGTGACACGATGCAAAATATAAGGAAAAGATTTTTATACTGTCATTCAATATTGTTAGTGGCAAGTACACTAATATCTTTTACAATCAGCTTAGTGATTGGTATCAACATCTCAGAATCGTTATATTTATTCTTACTATTTAGTATATACATATTAATCTCTTTACTAGGGGTGAAGTTTAATTGAAAAGGTTTATTTTCTTTGTGGATGAAATATTTATCAAGCGTCCCTTACTATTTTCGGTAATATTTATGTTGTTCCTTCTTTTGAATTCGTTTACATATTTTAGTATTAGTACTTTGATGCATGCGGAACGCGGTTCAGAAGTTTTAAATCGCCTCTCTAACAACGATGTATACATAAGTAATGTGAAAGGTGAAAATGTCCATAATATAGCTCCTATTCCTGAAGAAAGCGCGCAAGATTTTTATAAATATCTTATAGAAAATTATAAATTCGGAGTTAAACATGAAGGCTCCTCTGTCCTAGGTATCAAGAATGATCATAATCTTCATAATGTTCATGTGATGTATTACGATGAAAATTACTATAACGCTTATCAATTTAAAATACAAAAAGGTGACGATTTATATTTTGACTTTAATCCAAAAGTAGATCCTATCCCTATATTAATTGGAGAAGGTTTATCTAAAACGTATAATATTGGGGATGTCATTGAAATACCATATACATTTACTGTAGACCCTGTAAAGTATATTGTGACTGGATTTTTAGAGCGCGACAGTAGAGTTTCCAACATGTATTTACCAATTACTCGCCAATATCTTAACTATTCTATTATTATACCAATAAATGATGAGATGTTGACGAGTGCAACTAGAGACATAACGATGAACGGTATTCATGATTTACTTATCTTTACGGATTCTGAAGAAGATATAAAAGCTGTTCAAGAAAAAATGAAAAATAGATTTGGAGTCCCCTTTTATTTTTATACACCTGAAGAAAACATTGATGAAGTTAATCAATATTTAAAAATCGGATTCACAATACAATTAGTCATATTTGCAATATTATTCATATTACTCACAGTATTAATATACTGGAACGCATCTATCGCAAGTCGCTTACTGAAAAAGATATTCGCTGTTAACTTTATCGTTGGACTAAGTTATAAAGAACTGAGAATCATTTTAAATACGTTCTTTATTGTGTTACTTAGTCTGAATACTATCGCATTAATTGTCGCATTAAAGCTAGTAAGCTATGAGTCATATGTCATGAAAATAGATAGCAGTATGGTTTTTGGATATTTTGGTATCTTGCCTGAGAGTTGGTTAATCATTGGTGGGATATTTATATCGAACTTACTTATATCATTTGTGTTAACAGAAATTATGGTTTATAAATTCAAAAAAATTCCATTTACTTTGGGGGTGTTCGAATGAGTCAAGTGATTGATTTAAGTTTAAAAAGAAAGATGTTTAAAAACAAAAAGACATCTATACTAAATGACTTTTCTCTTACAGTGAATGAAGGCGAAAAGGTCGCAATTATGGGTAAATCTGGTGTCGGTAAAACTTCCCTCTTAAATATTTTAGGGCTAGTAGATAACGAGTATGAAGGTTCTTTAAAACTGTTCAATGAAACAGTCGATAGTTTTTCAGAATCTAAAAAAGCAGCGTTGAGAAATGAAAATATCGGCTTTGTACTCCAAGAGTCATCGTTAATCGAATCGTTAAAAGTTGAAAAAAATATTAAACTCCCCCTACTATATGCGTCTAAAGAGAGACGTGTTAAAGCGGAACAATATTTCGACAAGATTTCTGATGAAATTGGTATTACGAGTGTACTCGATCACCTACCTTCTGAGTGTTCAGGTGGACAAAAAGCACGTGTCGCATTTTTACGTGGAATTATTATGAAGCCTGATATTATTTTATCCGATGAACCGACTGCATTTTTAGATGAAAAAAATAAAAATATTATATTAGATGTATTATTTGATTTAAATAAGCAGTATAACACGACACTGATCACAGTTACACACGATGAAGAAGTCGCTCTTCGTCACGACAGAGTGATATATATAGAAAATGAGGTGTAGATTATGTTTCTACCTATGGTTTTTGCTTTCCTATTTGGTATATTTTTAATCGTGTATGGCTTAGCAATGTTACGAAAAAACAAACTCGGATTCGTCATTTTGTTTATAGGATTAGTACTATTCATATGTGCACTGTATCTTTTCTGGCCAAAGCCAGTCGATGTTATAATGTAAAATGAGAGTCACTCAACGTGACTCTCATTTTTTGTAATACGTAATATATTCGTCTTCAAATTTTACACCGATATAATCTTTACCATATTGTAACATCCAATCGATATCGTCGTATTTTATTTTAATTGGTTCACCATGATATGTTAGTTCCTTTTCTAAATCTAGAAAAAGGATATGTCTTCGTTTATTACCATATTTGATTTTCGTATTCACGATTTTTAACCCTAAATTTAACGTGTTTTTTAAACTCGCTAAGTTCTTTGGCATCACTGTACCGATTAAATATTTAAACCGTTTATCTTCTCTTAACTTCTCTAACAATACGCGTCCCATTTTTAGCTGTAAATTATATCCTCTTAGTGATTCATCGATAAATGTTATTTCTGAATATATCGTATCTTCTTGACTAACACCAGCGTCGTCAGCTAAATGATCCGCTTCACCTACTTTAGGTATATAAAATGCACGGAGTGCTTTTAGTTCATCATTTATAAATACTCCAACGCTGTAATCATTGCTTAGAATTTCTAACATTAAATCTCGTGGTATCGTTTCAAGCATTTCTTTATCTTCTAAATTATCGTACACTTCTTGCTGAAGTTTTAAGACGTCATCGATATGATGCTCTGTTACTTTAACTATTTCCATATGATTCACCTTCAGTTATTAAATAAATAGTTGTTTAAAAATTCGAGTGATTCGATTGGTTGACCTGTAATATATACGTAAATGTAATACAAAATGAATCCGCAGATGATCAATATAAAGAGCACTGCAAAGATTTTTATAAATCTAAATATAATTTTATAGATTACCATTAGAATTACTAAAAATATAAATATATAAATGAGGTTTGTAATTGTAAATTCTATATTATATATGTCTGTCGCATTAATTACGAAAGTCAGTAATAACGACAATAAGATGAGTACAAATATACGTTTCAAATTATTCACTTCTTTCAACTAGTGTCAGCTGTGATGCAATGAATACGCCGACAACTAAAAATATTGCACTTATATATGGTAAATGTAACGGAGCGATTCGGTCAATAAATATCCCACCAATAACCGCACCAAGTCCTATCCCTAAGTTTAAACTCGACATATTCCAGCTAAAGACTTTCGCTGCACTTCCTTTTACACTACTTACTAGTCCGGATTGAATCATTGGAGATGTACTCCATTCAAACACGTTAAATAAGTAAAACACGATATAAAATAGAACAGGGATACTAAAAGTAAATGGAATCGCAATTGTCATCATTAAAAATAATACGATC
Organism: Nosocomiicoccus sp. HMSC059G07; assembly: GCF_001815515.1. Taxonomy (NCBI): domain Bacteria; kingdom Bacillati; phylum Bacillota; class Bacilli; order Caryophanales; family Staphylococcaceae; genus Nosocomiicoccus; species Nosocomiicoccus sp. HMSC059G07. The sequence continues at coordinate 7,594 of NZ_KV820808.1, read as the reverse complement.
ATCGCCATCATCGCATATTTAATTGGAAATTTATCGACTAACATTCCTCCGAGATATGTCCCAGACATACCGCCTAACCCTGCTATAAATAAGGCCAGTGATACTTGATTCAGCGTGAATCCGTTACTCGTTAATAGAGGAGAAATATATCCAATAATAATAAAGTTCGCAGTGAGTATAAGTAGCGTAATCGTAATGTATAGTACGACGTTTTTTTTATGCGTGATGATGTTTTTATCTTCTGTCGTAGTCGTATACGTAATATTCGGTGTTTTCGTTAATACGAGAATTGCTGTAATAATCGTGAGTACAATGATGATGAAAAACACTTCTCGCCAACCAAATATATTTCCTATTAAAGTACTTATTGGAATTCCAAATACATTTGCTGCGCTAAACCCCATATATACAAATGCGATCGTCTTTCCTCTTTTATGTGCTTCAGATAATAATGACGTTAAGTCTAAGATCTTAACGATTAAAACCGATGCCCCCATCGCCGTCACTACACGTCCGATTGCGAGCATCGTAAACGAATGACTGAGCATAAATATCACATTTCCGAATAGGAATATTAAAAATGCATAAATAAGCGTCTTCTTCTGACTGAATTTGTCTGTCAGTTGTATTAATACGGGTCCAAAAATCGCAAAAGATACAGCATACACTGTAATCAACTGTCCAGTTAAACCATAACTTATATGTAGCTCGGTACTAATCATTTCAGTAAGTCCTGAAATAATGAGTTCCATTATTCCGAGTAAAAATATCGTAAACATAAATATAGTGATGAGTAATCTATTCATTAAATCACCATTTCTAAAAATCTTATATCAATATAACACGAATTACTATTCTATATAAGCAAAGAATCGTATATAATAATGTAAGCGATTTAAAAATAAAAATATATGATATGAACTTTATTTTTAGTTAATATTGTGTATAATTATTAGAGTGAAGAGGTGTTTTATATGTATTCAGTTAAGAACAATTTAAAATTCATTCTCCCATCTTTAATTGGTATTTTTATATTCATCTTTCCAATTAAAAATGAGGCTGGGGAAATTACCGTACCCGTTGCATATATTGCAAACAAAATTTTAGAATTCATCGGATTATTCGGTGAGAATGCGATCAGTTATATCGTCGCATCGATTATGGTAATATCCGCCCTACTTTCTTTATTATTTACATACGTCGTTAAATCTGACAATGCATTGTTAAACCAATTGTTTAAGCAATCAATAGGATGGATCATCGTCCGTGTATTAGGTGCTGTATTTGGTGTATTCGTACTTTTCAACATTGGACCGATTCAAATCACGTCTGAAGATACAGGTGGAACTGTATTTTATGACTTATTACCGACATTATTTGCGGTATTTTTAATCGCTGGATTTTTACTTCCGTTACTTTTAAACTACGGTTTACTAGAGTTTGTCGGAACATTATTTAGAAAGTTTATGCGCCCTGTATTCACTTTACCTGGACGCTCTACAGTTGATAACCTAGCATCTTGGGTTGGAGACGGTACAATCGGGGTTTTATTAACGAGTAAACAATATGAAGCAGGATTTTATACGAAACGTGAAGCAACAGTCATTGCGACGATGTTCTCTGTCGTATCGATTACGTTTACGATCGTTATATTAGATTATCTAAACATGCTGAACTATTTCGTTCCGTTTTATGCGACTGTAATATTCTCAGGAATCGTATGTGCGGTTGTATTACCACGTATCCCGCCTCTATCTAAAATTGATGATACTTATTATGTAGAAAACAATGAGTATAGTGAACATATACCTGAAGGTGAAACGAGTTTTTCTTGGGGGTATAAACAAGCATTAGAAAAAGCAGAAGGTGCAGATGGAGCATTAGGCGTCGTAAAAGATGGCTATAAAACAGTTCTCGATATGTGGATCGCTGTATTACCTGTTGTAATGGCGGTCGGTACACTCGGTACAGTACTTGCGGAATTTACACCTATATTTAGTATTATCGGTGCACCGTTCGTACCGATTTTAGAAACGATTGGTATTCCAGATGCAAAAGCTGTATCTGAAACGCTATTTATCGGATTTACAGATATGTTTTTACCAACATTAGTAATCGGTAGTGAAGTTTCAGAAATGGCAAGATTTATTGTCGGTGCGTTAAGTATTACGCAGCTTCTATACTTATCAGAAGTTGGTGGAGTTATTTTAGGATCTAAAATTCCACTTGGCGTTGGAAAAATGTTTGTCATTTTCTTAATGCGTACTGCAATTTCACTTCCAATCATCATCGCAGTTGCATTACTTTTATTCTAAACATAAAGAGACTTCCAAACTATGGAAGTCTCTTTTCTATATCTAAAATTGTAAGTTCATTAAAACTAAACGTTCTCGACCATTTATATTCTTTAATTGTATAGTCCTTCAAAACGTCTAACTGTTTATAAAGTCTTTCTAAACCGAGCGTCACAATTACTACACCAAGACAATAATGAATCCCGTGACCAAATGTCAGACCATAACGATTCATATCTGTATTTATGTTTTGAATCATCAGTAATACGTGCTGGTCTTCTTTTATTATGACATCGTGATACTTCGTATCGTTTACACACACTCTACGAATGTACGGAAACGGTGGATATTCTCTTAATACGTCTTTTACTTTAAAGGTCATGTCTTTATTATTTAACGTACGATATATAAGTGCATTCACACTACTTAAAAACGGTCGGTGTCCGTCGATAATCATATTTAATAATATATCTATGACTTCCATTGTTTGTCCCGCTTCTTCAAGCAATTTCGATACAAAACCATTTGGATCGAGTTTCTTTTTATTTATAAGATCGATTAAGTAGTTACGTGTTTTATGAATCGATTTTACAATCTCGTCCCCATCTTGATTATCCAACATAATATAATCGATTAACGGAACGCCTATATCGAGTAGATTTTTATAATCCATTTTTGATATGCCGTAAAACCTTGGTAAATAACTATATAAAAATGGAACGGATATATCATTAACTACATTAATCTGTTCTTTTGTTAAAGATAAATGACTCGCGTCGACACTTGATTTTGATAGTCGAGCGATCGACTGATTTAACGCACGTTGTACCGAACGCTTCATATTTGTGTGATCGATACCTTCTTTTTGATACATCAGCCAGTGATTATAAAATTCTTTCATAACATCTTTATTATATTGTGATGTATGAATCGATTCTATTTGCTTACTTTTTCTAAACGCAGTAAATGACGGATTTTTTAAAATATCTTTGGCAATTACTGCATCGTTTATAATCCATGCGTTTAACTCATGATCAAAATATATGTCTTCTTTTCGATGATTATGTTTCATATTACTCAAAGTATACGACTGTATACTTTTTCTTACCGCGTCTAAATACGATTAAATCCCCTTCTAAAAAGTCTTTAGAAGTCACTGTGTAATCCACGTCTTGTTCACGCTCACCATTTATATAAATTGCACCGTTTTTAATATCCTCACGTGCCTGGCGACGGCTCGGTGAAATTTTAGCGTCGACGAGTAAATTCACAAGTGGATGTTCCGTGTTTTCTACTGTCGCTTGCGGTGCGTTTTTCATCGCGTCTTTTAGTTCTTTACCAGATAACTCTTTAATGTTTCCACTAAATAACGCTTCAGTGATACGTAACGCTTCTTCTAATGCTGCTTCATCGTGAATAATTTTGATCATCTCTTCAGCGAGTGCACGCTGTGCTTTACGTAAATGAGGTTCAGTTTTAACACTCTCTTCAAGCGCTTCGATTTCTTCTTTTGATAAGAATGTAAATACTTTTAAGAAATGAATGACATCTTCATCATTTTGGTTAAACCAGAACTGATAAAATTCATAAGGTGACGTTTTTTCAGCATCTAGCCAGATGTTTCCACCTTCAGATTTACCAAACTTAGAACCATCAGATTTTGTCACTAACGGGATCGTTAAACCTTCAGCATCCGTAATGCCTTCAATACGACGCATTAAGTCAATACCTGAAACGATATTCCCCCACTGGTCAGAGCCACCGACTTGGATTTTAACGTTATACGTTTGTCTTAAATGTAAAAAGTCGATTGCTTGAATTATGTTGTACGTAAACTCCGTAAAAGAAATTCCCGTTTCTAAACGTGACTGAATCGCATCTTTAGCGAGTAAGTAGTTGACACCAACGTGCTTACCGTAATCTCTTAAGAAAGAAATTAAACTAATATCCTTTAACCAGTCGTAGTTGTTTACTAAAATTGCATCTGTTTCTTTACCACTATCAAAATTAAAAATACGACACAGTTGCGCTTCAATACCTGCGATGTTTTTGTTTAAATCATCTTCAGAAATTAAATCACGTTCTGATGCTTTAAAAGATGGGTCTCCAACGCGACCTGTTCCTCCACCGACGAGTACGACTGGGCGATGTCCATATTGCTGAAATCTTTTTAATACTAAAAATGGTACTAAATGCCCAATGTGTAAACTATCTGCTGTTGGATCCGTTCCACAGTATAATGAAACTGTTTCGTTTTCTACTAACTTTTCAATGTTTTCTTCATTTGTCACTTGGTATAATAACCCACGCCATTTTAAATCTTGAATTAATTCACTCATTATATTCTCTCCTTTGTATATAAAAAAACACCCATACATCACTGTATGGGTGCTGAACACGGTACCACCATAAATTTTACTCTAATAGATGAAGCTCTCGCTTTGAAATATTTACGTAAGTGTATTCGTTTTAAGTCACTGATGTGTTCTCACCACCCACACATTCTCTGAACAGCTCTCTTAAAATTACTTCTCTTACATTTCAATATATAAAGTTTTGTTACTAAATATTATAATATCAATGATTAAATAATACAATCCTTGTTAAGTATATGTCAAATTATGATATAATTCTGTCAACAGGAGGTCGTAATGAAAAAGAATAATTTTGTTAATCGCTTTAAGCAATTATTTACACGTCAAGATAAAACACACAATAAAATACAAGGTGATTCATTTAAATCACGTATTAAAAATATATCACGTCGTTTTAAAGAAACTAAACATCCGCTTAGTTTCTTGTTTAATACGACATACGATACAGTGTGGAATGTTTTACTATTTACGATACTCTCATTATCACTACTAGGAATCTTGTTATTTAGTGTAGGGCTTGGATATTTTGCAGCTCTTGTAAATAACGGTGATGATTATACGAACGAAGAAATCGAAGTTAAACTAAAAGACGTTACTGAAAGTACAAATGTATCATTTGCATCTGGTGAAAACCTCGGTACGTTAAAGTCCGATTTAATTAGAGAGTCGATTAAATTTGAAGATATTCCTGAAAATGTCATCGATGCGTTAATCGTAACAGAAGATGAGAACTTTTATGAGCATAACGGTGTCGTACCGAAAGCATTCATTCGTGCTTCTTTACAAGAAGTTATTTCGAGTGGTGAAGGTACAGGTGGTAGTACACTCACTCAGCAACTTGTTAAAAACCAGTTACTGACTAATGATCCGACGTTTAAACGTAAAGCATCTGAGCTACTTCTCGCATTTAAAGTTGAAGATTTACTTACAAAAGATGAAATCTTAACTTCATATTTAAATGCCGTTTCATTTGGCCGTAACGCAAATGGTCAAAACATCGCTGGTTTAAAAAGTGCAGCAGAGGGGATTTTTGGTAAACATCCTGAAGATTTAAACTTAGCTGAAGCTGCTTTTATTGCTGGTTTACCACAAAACCCTTATGCATATACACCGTTTAATGTGGACGGTTCGTTAAAGCCAGAAGATGAACGTGAACTTGGTAAAAATCGTCAAGAACATGTTTTAAATCGTATGTTTACTGAAGGAAAAATAACTGAAGAAGAATATAACGAAGCAATTGAATACGACTTATATGAAAATATGACAAGTTCAGTTGAAATTCCAAACCAAAAATATCCATTCTTAACTGAAGAAATTGAACGTCGTGCAGTCGGTGTATTAAAATATATCCTCGCAGAAGCGGATGGTATTTCTAAAGAAGATTTAAATATCACACCACTCTTAAATCAAGAGTACACACAAAAAGCTAACGATGCGTTAAGAAATAACGGATATCACATAGAAACAACAATCGACAAAAAAATATACGACACGATGCAAGATGTTAAAAACAATCAATTCTACTATTACGGTGACCGTAGTTCGTTAGATGCTATCGATATTAGTAACAACGATAAAGAAAAGATGTTAAAACACGAAGTCGGTGCGATGCTTAAAAATAACAAAACCGGTGCAATTTTAGGTTTTATCGGTGGACGTGATTTTAAATCATCTGAAAACAACCACGCGACACAAACATCACGCATGTCCGGGTCTACGATGAAACCACTCGCGGTTTACGGTCCAGGTGTCGATAAGGGACTTATCGCACCAGACACGGTTATTCTTGATAAATCGTTCTCGATTTATAATCCTGAAGCAGGCACAAGTTATTCACCACAAAACTATGACCAAAAAGACTTTGGTTTACTATCAGTGAAAAATGCACTTGCGAACTCGTACAACTTATCAACATTACGTCTATGGGCGGAAGTTCGTAAATATAACCCGAGAGAATATCTTGAAAACATGGGATTAAATATGCCAGACTCACTATTTGATTACAATAACATCGGTATCCCTTCACTACCTCTTGGAGTGAACAACATGACTGTAGAAGATGGAGTAAATGCATTTTCTAGTTTTGGTAATAACGGAGTGATGACGGATAGTTATATGATTGAAAAAATTACAGATCCAACAGGAAAAGTGATTTACGAACACGAAACAGTCAGTCACGACGTATGGAAAGAATCTACTGCATATTTAGTCACAGACATGTTAAAAGAAGTATTTAGAACAGGTTCTGCATATCATATTAGTAGTTATTATAATCAGATATCATCAACATATGACTGGGCAACAAAAACAGGAACATCTGAGCAATTTATCGATACGTGGATGATTGCTTACAATCCAGAAGTTACACTCGGTATATGGATGGGTTACGACAGTAATATCCCACAAGTTTACAGTACAGCAGATGATGGACACCTACCAGTTTATAATTGGCAAATGTTATCAAGTGCTCTACAAAATGTAGACAGTGAAAAAATGGGTGCTGGGAAAAAATTCAGTCGACCAAGTTCTGTTTATGAAGACACGTTTTGTGGAATGCTTATGCAAAAAGGAAACTGCGGTGAGGATAAACAAGTCACAGGGCTCGTTGCTGATCATACACAGTTTTCTACGAAATCTGGCTTAAATGATCAAAGTGTTTTAAACCGTAACGGTGCAGACTTCGATTACCAATTATCAGCTAGCGATTTACGCGGCACAGTAAGAGGAACAAACGACAATTATTACCGTATTGGCTCTGCGCCTAAAAGAATTAAAGAGGCACTTAAAAAAGGAAAAGACGATAAAGAAGACGACGAAGATGATGACAACGATGATGAATAAATAAATTATCCTCCAAGAATAATCTTGGAGGATTTTTTTGATTCAAAAAAAGACGTGTACATTAGTACACGTCTCAGGCTGTAG
>NZ_KV820807.1:0-226 GCF_001815515.1 Nosocomiicoccus sp. HMSC059G07 | reverse complement strand
CCTTTGATAGGTAACGCAAACTCTGTGACATCTGTGACCCATAGTTGATTGAATGTCTTCGGACTAAATTTACGGTTCACGCTATTTGGAGCAATTTTCCCAACTGTCCCTTTGTATGAACTGTAACGCGTTCTCGATTTGTTCTTGAATTTGTGACACAGTAAATTATGGGCCTTCATAATGCGTAATAAACGCTTATGATTCACCACAATTTGTTCTCTGTGCT
>NZ_KV820806.1:0-205 GCF_001815515.1 Nosocomiicoccus sp. HMSC059G07 | reverse complement strand
CTATAGAGAAACAGCGGAATACTTTGGTATCAAGCATTATCCAACAATCGCTACCTGGAATCGCAAGTTACAAGAAGGTGGTCCAGCTGCTCTAGAGGGCAAACAAGGGAGACCAAGAAAACATATGTCTAAGAAAGAAAATAATCAAAAACAAGTATCGAAGAGTGAGCCACTTAATGAAACAGAACGTGAAGAGCTAGAACGC
>NZ_KV820805.1:0-8662 GCF_001815515.1 Nosocomiicoccus sp. HMSC059G07 | reverse complement strand
TTTTAAGTGGCTAGGTTGATTATAAAATCTTCCAGATAACTTTGTCATTTCACCGTGGCTATTTTTAGTACCAGTCATTGTTATCGTTTTAATCGTATTAAAAATGAGTGCTGCACCTGCACTATTCATCGGTGCGATGCTCGGGGTACTTGCTCAAGTATTTGTTCAAGGTGGATCACTCAGCACGTCAATTGACGTCTTAACAAACGGATACGCTTTAGAAAGTGGTAACGAAAGTGTAGATACACTGTTTAACCGCGGTGGATTACTCGACATGATGTATACTGTTTCGATGACAATCGTTGCGATGACTTTCGCAGGGATTATGGAGTACTCAGGCATGCTTCAATCGATTATGAACCAAATTTTAAAAATCGCAAAAGGTACATTTGGTTTAATTTCAGCTACGCTTGCTTCAGCGTTTTTCACAAACGCAACGTGTTCTGAACAATATATTTCAATCGTTGTACCGTCAAGAATGTACTTAAAATCATATATAGACAATAAACTACATCCGAAAAACTTATCGCGAAGCTTAGAAGATGGTGGTACGTTAACGTCTGTATTTATCCCTTGGAATACGTGTGGGGTATTTATATATGGAACGTTAGGAGTGTACGCTTGGGATTACGGCCCATATGCGATTTTAAACTTCTCTGTACCAATTATTGCACTCATTTTAGCTGCGACAGGTATTGGGGTTAAATATATTACTGACAGCGAAAAAGAAGAGTTCTTAGAAGATATTTACGGTTCAGAACAAGCGAAACCAGCAAGCAATGAGTTATAATATACGTATGAAACATATTATTAAACTCATTTTAAGTATCTTTTTTGTGTTTTTCATCAGCATATTTACTGATAAAAAACGCGCAAAATAATGGATCGGAGCTGATAGTGTTGAAACGCTATATCATGTTGATGTCAATGTCGCTACTTTTAGCTGCATGTTCAACGAATACAGATACAAAAGAGCCGTCCGAAAACGTCGAAGAACCAAAAGAAAATATTGAAGAGAAAGATGTAGATAAAGATATGACAAAAACACGTTACATCGTCTCGTTTAATCGTGACGTTACATTAGAAGACTTAAAAGAATATGGTGTAGAAGAATCAGATGTGATTAATGAGATGGACAACATGAACATGAAGACAATCGATCTCGATGAGTCACAATACGAAAGTTTAAAAGAAGCGCCATTTGTCACGCATATTGAAGCGGATGAAGAAATCGGCATTCCCCCAGGGGAAAAAGAAGATAAATCTGATGAAATGTAATATCACGAAGGCAGACTCCGGTCTGCCTTTTTTGGTACAATGAACCGTGGAGGAGACATATGAGTAAATATTATGCAGTACGTAAAGGGAGAAGCCCTGGTATTTATAGAGATTGGGACACTGCAAAGCGCGAAGTGATGGGTTTTAGCGGTGCAGAGTATAAATCATTTAAAACTGAAGATGAAGCACTTCAGTTTATAAATTTAAACAAAAAAGAAGCTATAAAGTTAGATGGGCTTATCGCGTATGTTGACGGGAGTTATGATAAGCGATCAGAACGCGCAGGATTTGGTGCAATTCTAATTGAAGATGGTAAAGTAATACACGAAGCGTCGAAAGAGATTGCTATTAATAAAGAAAACAACTTATGGAACGTCAGCGCTGAAATTGGTGGAGTACTATATGCAGTTAACTATGCGATTTCAAATCAGTACGATAAAATTCACGTCCATTATGACTATGCAGGTTTAGAAAAATGGGCAACGAAAGAGTGGCGTGCAAATAAACCGACAACAAAAGAATATCAGAAGCAAATGGAGCAACTGATGCACCAAATCAAAGTAGATTTTATAAAAGTGAAAGCACACACTGGAGATTTTTATAACGAGCGCGCAGATAATCTTGCAAAACAATCAATTATGGAGGACTAAATGGTGAAAAAATTATTGTTTTTTGACATTGACGGAACACTTTATAATACATCGGTCAAAGTACCAGAATCTACTAAACGTGCGATTGAGTCTCTTAAAAAAGATGGACATACGTTAGTCATTGCGACAGGTCGCGCACCGTTTTTATTTAAAGATTTAAGAGAAGAGTTAGGTATTGAGTCGTTCATCGCATTAAACGGACAATACGCAGTCGTTGATGGAGAAGTGATTTACAAAAATCCGATTCCGAGTGACTTGTTAGAAGAAATATCTAAAGACGCTAAAAAACATAACCATCCAGTCGTCTATTTAAACGATACACATATGGTGTCAAATATAAAAGGTCATAGCCGAATCAACGAAGGGTTAGGCTCTTTAAAGTTCGATCAATCACCTGGACATAATGAAAACTTCCACCTTGAAAACGAAGTGTACCAAGGATTACTCTTCTGTACAGAAGATGAAGAAGACTATTATAAAGAAAGATATAGTGAGTTAGACTTTTTAAGATGGCATCGAGTGTCGTTAGACGTAATGCCAAAAGGCGGATCTAAAGCAGAAACAGTTAAAAAAGTGATCGAAAAGCTCGGATTTAATGAAGATGACGTCTATGCATTTGGAGACGGACCGAACGATTATGACATGTTAAAGCTCGTTAAGCACTCTGTTGCGATGGGTAACGGTGTCGATGAAACGAAATCAGTCGCCGAATATGTCACGAGTCACGTCGATGACGACGGATTATATCATGCGTTAAAACATTATAAACTCATTTAAATAAAACAAGCCGTGTCCGTATAAACGGACGCGGCTTTTATAATGGTCGAACGAATATAAATTGTGCGATTGTTGAGGATATATATACGATTTCTCCGTTTGTTTCATTGTATAGTTCGTATGAGTCGAGCATATCATCGAAGTTCTTTACAGTGACGACGTCGTTTATGTTTAAGTTTTGGTTTTTAAAGTAATGTACGAGTCGGTCTTCGTTTACGAAACGCTGGATGACGACAGAGTCGTCGATGTTTATGTCCGGTAAGATCTTTGCGTGGCGATCTGCGATTTCCATATCTTCAGGTAAAATTGCTCCGCCATGTGGACAATATTTTGGACGTCCTAGATATTCGTATATTCTTTCAGCGAGTTTATCTGAAGTCGAGTGCTCTAATAGTTCAGCTTCGTCGTGAACCTCATCGATAGAAAAACCAAGTTTTTCAACGAGAAACACTTCCCATAGACGATGTTTATGGACGAGTCGTTTTGCTTCTTCTGCGCCTTCAGCGGTAAGCATACTTCCGTGATACGGCTTTAAATCGATCCAGCCGATTTTAACTAGGCTGTTCATCATCTCAGTAACAGTTGGTGGTGAAATATTGAGTTTTTGAGATATCGATTTATTAGATACTCTAGAAAACTCGCCACCGAGTTCATATATGATTTTTAAGTAATCTTCTCTCGTCGGACTCATGTATAAACCACCCTTCGTTATGTAACTTAATTATGCAATGAATATTAATCTCGTGCAACATTCGTTTATTTTATCATTTAAATAGGATACGTTATAATGTAAGAATAGAAAAATATGTTCGAAAAAAGTTAAGGAAGTGTATGAATATGACAAGAATGATAGACATCATTACAAAAAAACGTGACAATATCGAATTATCAAAAGAAGAGATTAAATCGTTTGTTCAAGGATATACAAATGGAGATATCCCAGATTATCAAGCATCGAGTCTACTGATGGCAATCTTTTTAAACGGTATGACAGAAGATGAAGTTGCAACGTTAACGATGGAAATGGTTGAGTCGGGAGATCAAATCGACTTATCTGGAATCGAAGGGTTTAAAGTAGATAAACACTCGACAGGTGGTGTTGGTGATACTACGACGTTAGTATTAGCACCACTCGTTGCAGCAGTTGGCGTTCCAGTGCCTAAAATGAGTGGAAGAGGGCTAGGGCATACAGGTGGAACGGTTGATAAGCTTGAAGCGATGGAAGGATTCCATGTTGAATTATCTCAAGAAGAATTTATCGATCTCGTAAACAAACAAAAACTTGCACTAGTCGGACAATCAGGTAACTTAACTCCAGCAGATAAACTGATTTACGCTTTACGTGATGTTACAGGAACAGTAAACTCGATCCCACTAATCGCAAGTTCGATTATGTCTAAAAAAATCGCAGCAGGTGCAGATGGTATTGTTCTCGACGTAAAAGTTGGTGACGGTGCATTTATGAAAAACGAAAAAGACGCAGAGGCACTCGCACATACGATGGTACAAATTGGTAATAATGTCGGACGAAATACGATGGCAGTTATTTCAAGCATGGAAGAGCCACTCGGTTATGCGATTGGTAACGCGCTAGAAGTGATTGAAGCAATTGAAACGTTAAAAGGGAAAGGTCCAGAAGATCTTACGGAATTATCGCTTGTCCTCGGTAGTCAAATGGTTGTTCTTGGTGGCGGTGCAAACAGTTTAGAAGAAGCACGTGGACTATTAGAGAAAGCAATCGAAGATGGTTCGGCACTTGAAAAATTTAGACAACTCATAGTAAGTCAAGGTGGTAACGGTGACGTGATTGATGACTACAGCCTATTACCTACTGCTGAATATACGATTGAAGTAAAATCAGACAAAGCAGGATACGTCACGCAAATTGAGTCTGAAAATATGGGTATAGCAGCATCGATTTTAGGTGCTGGACGTGAAACGAAAGAAAGTGAGATTGACTTAGCGGTCGGTATCGTTCTAGAGAAAAAAGTTGGAGATAAAGTAGAAGTTGGAGACACACTAGCAGTGATTCACTCTAACAAAGAAAATGTGGATGACGTCATTTCACGCGTTAAAGATTGTTATACGTTTGGTGAAGAAGAAGTTCATCCAATACTCATTAAAAAAGTGATTACAGAATAGAGGTGTATATATTGAAACGATGGATTCCGCAATATGACAAGCTTAGAGAAACATCAAAAGAAAAAGTAGATGCACAGTTAAACGAGCTAGATTTAGAAAGAGTTAAATCTGTCTATGAAGACGTATATGTAAATCAGACGACGTTTGATACGTCAAACGTTGAAGAAGTCCCGTACGTGACAAAAGAAGAGTTAGACGTAGAAGCATTAGAACGTTTAGCACATACATCGATTGAAAACGGAAAAGTCGCGGTACTTTTAATGGCTGGTGGACAAGGGACACGCCTCGGGTACGACGGTCCGAAAGGTACGTTTATGTTTGACGACGTATCGCTTTTTGAACTTCAAGCGCGTCAAATCTTAAAATATAAAAAAGAAGACGTGTTAAACGTTCATTGGTACATTATGACGAGCGACATTAATCACGATGAAACAGTTCAATTTTTCGAAGAAAAAAACTACTTCGGATTACCAAAAGAAAATGTTCACTTCTTTAAGCAAGAGCATTTTCCGTCTCTATCAAAATCTGGAGAGTTACTATTAACTAAAGATGAAGAAATAATGATTACACCGAACGGAAACGGTGGAATATTTAGTGCCCTTAAAGCGAGCGGTATGCTAGAAGATATGAAATCGCGTGGCGTTGAAGCGGTGTTTATGAATAACGTTGACAATGTCGTCGTAAAAGTACTCGACGAAGTACTTGTCGGTCTTCATTTAGATGAAAAAAATGAAGTGACGTCAAAATCAATCACGCCTAAACTAAATGAAAGTGTCGGTCGACTCGCGTTACTTGACGGTAAGAAAACAGTCGTTGAATACACTGAAATTCCTGACGGAGAAGACGCGTCATTTACAAATGGAAACATCGGGATTCACGTATTTAGTATTCCGTTTATTGAAAAAGCGGCAGAAGCGGATATGCCATATCACCTCGCGCTTAAAAACTTGGAATTTTTAGATGATGATTTAAAGCTAGTAAAAGAAGAAGCGTTAAAATTTGAAAAGTTCTATTTCGACGCATTTATCGTTGCAAATAAACATAAAACGCTTCAAGTGGACCGTGCAGGAGAATTTTCACCACTTAAAAACAAAGAGGGTCAAGATAGTGTGGAAACAGCGCGTCGTGATCTTGAGAGGTACGAACTGATATAGATGAAAGAAAATAATATCTCTGTTGAAAAAACTTTAAAACACATTATTCCTTTATCGTTTGGTGAAGAAGTAGGAAATAGCGTCAGTCACGGTGTCGCAACATTTCTATTTATATTTTTACTTCCTTTTACTGCTATATATATGTATGTAGAAGGTGGGGCAATGCATGCGTTTGGCGGTAGCGTGTATGTCATTTCAATTATTACAATGTTTTTATCGTCGACGATTTACCATATTATGGCACCGGGCACACATCACAAATATGTCATGCGTTTAATTGACCATAGTTGTATATACATTGCGATTGCCGGTACGTATACACCAGTCGCGCTTAGCGTTATCGGTGGATTTTCTGGATATACGATTCTCATACTCCAGTGGAGTGCGGCGATTTTAGGTGTACTATATAAGACGTTAAGTCCGAAAGTCAGTCCAAAAATTAGCTTAGCGTTTTATCTTGTGATGGGGTGGATGATTGTACCGTTTTTACCTGCCGTATTATTTGGTACAAATATTATGTTTTTAGTCATGCTTTTTATAGGTGGCGTATTATATACAATTGGCGCATGGTTCTATGCGCAAAAAGATAAGCGATACTTCCATATGATATGGCACTTTTTTATAATTATCGCGAGTGTCGCTCATTATATCGGTATCGTGTTCTACATGATTTAACATAAAATCAGACTTCATACGCATTTTATTGCATGAAGCAATCGCTTATTATGATAATATAAGTTCAAATAGCGATTATCGAGAGGGGATTTTAAATGATAACAGAGTCAGAAGTACGTCAAATAGTGGAGAGTGTAAACGATCCGATTTTAAACGTACCGATTTCTGAAACGAGTGGTGTCGAATCAGTCAAAATAATAGAAGATAAAGGACACGTCAGCTTAAAGATTTTAATTGGACGTTTAGGGGGACAAGAACAGTTAGACTTACAAATTAAAATCGTTAATTTATTAAAAGAAGCGGGCGCTAACAGTGTCGGTCTTCGTTTTGACGAATTACCAGAAGAAGAAATTAATAAACATAAAGCGACGATGGGTAACCAATACGAAAGCCAGTTTGATATGGAGAAAACGAAGTTCATCTCTGTAGCATCTGGTAAAGGTGGCGTTGGTAAATCAACGGTCACAGTAAACCTTGCGGTTAAATTACAAAAGCTTGGTAAAAGAGTTGGAATCATCGACGCAGATATATACGGGTTTAGTGTGCCGGATATGATGGGGATTTCAGAGCAACCCGAAATTAAAGATAAAAAAATTATTCCGGTTGAACGCTTCGGGGTTCAAGTTATTTCTATGGGATTCTTTGTTGAGGAGAATACGCCTGTCATTTGGAGAGGGCCAATGCTCGGTAAAATGCTAACGAGCTTCTTTAAAGAAGTAGAATGGGGCGACCTAGACTATCTTCTACTCGATTTACCACCAGGAACAGGAGATGTTGCGCTTGACGTACATCAAATGTTACCTGAAAGTAAAGAAATTATCGTAACGACACCACATCCAACAGCAGCATTCGTTGCAGCTCGTGCAGGAGCGATGGCAATTCATACGGATCACGAGATTTTAGGTGTTGTAGAGAATATGTCTTACTTTGAAAGTAAAGAAACAGGCAATAAGGAATATATATTCGGTAAAGGTGGCGGACAAAAACTCGCGGAAGAGTTAAACGTGCCGTTACTCGGGCAGATTCCACTTGGCCAACCAAACTTTGACAAAGAAGACTTTGCACCGTCCGTTTACCTTGAAGGTGAAATTAGCGATCATTATGAGAAAATCGCAAAACGCATTATCGAGGAAGAAGAATGAGTTCAAAATATGTTGTTAAGTTTTACTTTACGACGTTAATTATCGGTGTGATTGCGTCTACATTTATCAGTCTGTTTACAGAATATGAAAATGTCACGAGTCATTTGTTTAAAGGGGACTTTTCTGAGTTTTTCGTCGGTTTAATATGGATTATAGGATACGGACTTATTATCGCGACTGTCGCGCAAGTCGTTTTCTATATATACTTATTCATTAACCCACTTGGGCTCGGGATATTTAGAGGCATTTGGCCATACGTACAAATACTTCTTATTATGTATGCGATATTCGATCTTTTCTACTTAAGATTTTTCAAAGTTGGAAAAGATCACGGTTCAACGTTTGAGTTTATATGGATACCAATTATTGTCGTAATTGTTGGATTCGTAGTCGCATATGTTAAAAATAAACAAGTCGAAAAGAATATCTTTATACCATCACTATTCTTTATGATATTTATGACGTCGTTAACACTACTACCATTTATATCAGTAGAAGATACGACTTGGATTTACCGTTCGATATTTACTGTACTCATATTAAATGCGTACCAATTACTTAGATTGCCAAAATATATTGAAGCATCTAAAGAAGATAGAATCGCACGCGGTATCGTTAAGAAAGACAAATAAAAGTCTATAACTTTAGAGCGCTACACGAGCGCTCTAAAGTTTTTTTAAAAAAGATATATTTTTACGCTTGACCATTTTTTGTTTACTTGCTATTATATAAAAGTCGTCAAAATCAAGAAACGACAGACGCACGAAAAATAAATTTTAAAATATCAAAAAATAACTTGCTTTAATTTTTTGAACGTGCTATAGTAAATATTGCGCTTTTCAAA